>JANPGO010000094.1:0-28452 GCA_031423995.1 Candidatus Altimarinota bacterium
AACTGATTGAGAAGTCCGAGAATCGGATCAAACGTTTCTCCTCGTTCCTTGCGTGCTTCTGGAGAGATGATGAGATTTTTCCCTCCTGTGAAGGAGAAGGAGAACATCGTATGTGCCACTCCATCAATATTCGAAAATGGGGTGATGATGTAGGAAAGTCCGGCAAGATCATCGAGACTATAGGTCGCATCATAGTAGCCTGGGGTGAACTCTGTATCTGTTTTCCACATGTGATTTCTCACATTTTGGATCATGATATCATTCCCCGAGAAGGCTATACTCGGAAGGACGGTCTCTGCAGGCATCCAGTCACGATAGTTCGATGGCTTCTGAGAGAGCCACCATGCGAGTCCAACCGTGAGCGTGATGAGCAATAGAATGAGAAATATTCGTTCCAACCAATACCACAATACTCGAAGAATACACCAAAGAACCTTCATAATTCTGCAAAAAATCTGTGATTTTCACTGAACTGGAAAAGATAGAGGCAGAGTTATTTCAGCTCCTTCCTCTTTCTGGTTTTCTGTTCGAACGATACGGCGGTATACCATATGATTAGGATGATAGAAAATAATGCTTATTTCTCGGAACTCTCCTTGAGATAGCCTCGTACCTGGAGGAAGTACGAGAATGCCATAATAAGACCTCCGACAACCATAAGGACAAGTATTTTTCTATTCATATCCATACTCGAGAGGTCATAGAGAGCGATCTTCCCAATCGTCAAGAGGAGCAGGAGAAGTCCGAGGAGCTTCTCACTTCGGTATCCGTGACCAAAATGAATTCCCGTCATAAGCATGGTAATAGCAAGGACAATCCACCAGATCGTCGTCCCGATAGCACGAGGACCTCCTGTAGTGAAGGCGACGCCGATATCATTACAGAGAGTGATGATACAGAAATTCACGAAAAGGAGGAGCGTCGTATATCCGAGGATAACAAGGAGAAATGAGGGACGATCTACCTTCTGTTCTGTCTGAATCTGACGACTGACCGAAAGTGCGAGGAAATAGGTCACTATAGCAAATATTCCCTTGATACAATACCAGTTGGTAAATATTCATCCATCCTTCCAGAAGTGCTCGTTATCAGCTACATGGGGAATAAAGTTCGAGATGAAGAAGAGAAAGCTCGAGAAGAATCCGAGTGAGAGCCAGACCGTTCATACCTGCATATAGGCACCTCGATTCTGGAGTTTTGCCCCCTGAATATAGGTCGTGAGAACGAGGAGGAATCATGGCAGGATAAATATAGCAAAAGAAAAATCAAGTGTTTTGAGAAGCTTCACTCCGATGATGAAGATGGCAATCACACATGCCATGAGGGAATAGATATTCGCGAAGTGTTTCATAGGGTCTGGAGTCTTTCCCTGGAAGAAGACTGCCGGAGCAAGAGTCATCGCAGGTATGAGTGCCATAACCGCGAAAAGAGTTGGGTAGTTCACGACAGATCCATCTTTGTAGATATTATGGAAAGCAAGAATCGCACCGAAGAAGGTAAAAAGAAATGCTGCCAAGAGTCTCTCCCCTTTTGATCCTTCGAGACAGTAGAGTCCTGCAAATATGATACCTATATAGGCAATAAAGAGACTCGAATAGAGATCGAATTCTGGAAAAAATGCCTTCAATGCAAGTACGATCGATATGAGTCACCCGACATATGCAGCAATATGCTGATAGCGAGTGGATTCAAGCGGTCGAAGGTATGCCCATGCTGCGAAGTATCCAATAGCTACTATAACGAAAGCGATCGTCTCTATCCATGGTCCGAGGACACCAAGTGCCTCAGTGTGGAAGATGAACCAGAGGAGTGGAATGAGATACCCTGCTGAGATCCATCATTCTTCCTTGGATGTGAAGTACCGAGAAGAGTATGCGATACCAGCAATACTCATGATCACGAGGATTGTGAGCAAGATAACAGTGCAAGTTGTTCCCTCGAAAAAACCCACTGACACATCCTGTATTTTCCCAGTGTAGACGAGACTATGGAGGGAATATGTTCAGAAGAAAAGTCCGACCAAGTTCAGAGGAATCAGATCATGAATGGCGATTTCACGACCAAGGAGAAATATGACAAGGTTAACTGCTGTGAAGTAGACCAGATATGAATTGAACGAAATATTCGATGCCCAGACATCATTCTGCCCGATGACAAAAGGAGTGAGATACGCTCAGAGAATTCCGAGTGCAAGGATGACCTTCGATTTTCTCAGTGAGGCAAAATAGGCAACTGCAAGGGTAAAAATAAATGCAGTAATGATTGTTGCTCATTCTGGAATAATCGCAGCAGCATCGGTCGTGCGAGAACCATAGATGAGTGTTCCATAGAGGAGGAGAATTCCGCCCCCCATGACCACATCAGCAAAATATCGAAGTCGATCAGAGAATGAGAATGCTGAACCAATGATAACCAGTGAGACAAAAAATCCTACTGTCAGCCGTATCGTCGGTCACATAAGTGACCAAACACTCGTATAGATGAGATATCCGAGACCTGTGGTGAAAAGAAGTACTCCGAGGATCGGGACAAACTTGGCGATGATCATATCGATCGTCAGTCAATTCTTGGTCTCCATAGAAAATAAAGTAAGAAGATAATCTTTCTCTGATCGAGAGAAATTACTCGTGAGAATACTTTATTTGTACAAAAATACAAGCACACTCCCTGAGAAAAATCCTTGACATCGAAAGAAAATGAATAAAGGTATAAGAATGGTTGGTAATTCAAGGATTATTTTCAGAATACTATTTACTTTCTTTTGATGTATTTTTCACAATCTCGATCGATCCTCAGGAATCAATCCATGAGGAAATCGATTGAAGTATTGCATCGAGCTCCTTTTTTGGAAGAGCGCTCTGGATATGTGGAACTACATTGTGAAATGTTTCTGTAAGTTCAGCTGGTGCGAATTCATTTTTCCCGATCTTGGTGACGATATAATTCACGATACGGAGTATGCCGACACGTTTTGATTCGAATACCGTATTCCCCTGAGGATCTCTCAATCGAATCCGACTGATCTGGTCAATACTCGTTGTCTTGATCTCATTCGCGAGAGTCTCAGTGAATGGCATATCATCCTGGACTCATCAGTCTCACTCCGCCATCGGAGGTGTTCACTCTGGATCTCCTTCTCACGAGGAAACAATGTTCTCCAACGAAAATTCTTCAGACCATGATCGACTGACTTGACGTCCATAGAGCTGTGAGAGACCGATCATCACCGCTCCTGAGATCATGAGTGCGAGCACTCGGATAATGAGGTTATCGACTCCTGCCCAGAGGTCGTAGAAGAGGATTTTTATGAGAATCACGACTCCAATATAGAGTCCAATGGTACGATATGGGGAACGATTCGCATTGATCCCATAGAGGAGAAATATAGTTGCAACCATCGTGAGATAGATCGTCACGGCAAAGACATTTTCTGTAATTCTGTGAACATAGAGCGATGTGATCAGAAGCGTCGAAATACCTCAGAACGCGAAGGAAATCTTTCCCAATCGTGAATGTACAAAATATATCCATGTCGCATACCATGCAAGAAAGAGTGCTATCATCTGAATGAAGAATGCTCCAAGAGAAAGTGAAAGTCCCTGAACCCGGAAAATATGATAGACGAAATAACTGCACCCGAGTATGACGAGCCATGGAGCAAGTACTCTACTCTGTATTCGTTGGTACCAGAGCGTCGATATACCGAGAACGAGACTCAATCCGAGGAGACTCCACCCGAATGATGTGTGAGGAATAATCTGCATACATGCACTTGCAACAGTGATAATTCCTACAATGTGGAGAACATCATATGCATGCGTAAGTTCGCGATCTCTTTCCCCCAAGCAGTCGAGCTCAGAGAAATATACTCACTGCATTGATTCCCAAGGGAACAAGAGCAAACCAATCACGAACATGTACAGCATCAAAAAATGGAATCGTACGAAGAAGTCCTATAGCCAGGAGGACGAGAGAACCGAGCAATATGTAGGTATTTCTCGCTTTTCCGAAAAAATACGCAAGGACAGAAGATTCGAGAATCCATACAGTAGAAACAACCAGTGGCGTCTCAGAAAAAGTCACGGCAACAGCGAGGGAAAAAAGTGAAAGTGGGATAGCAAGGATGCCCGATACCGTTGCTTTCTTTTCTTGGGAGAGTCCCTTCAGTGAGGTGTCATTCTCGAAGACGACTGTCCGCATCAGGAGAACTGAATAGATGAGAGAAGCGAGTGAGAGCACGAAGACAATAATACCAAGAGTAATCAGTGAAGAACTCGAATTCGTGAACCAGACAGTATTCCCAAGAAAGAAGAGTTCTCCGAGAAGGAAGAGATTGAGGACGATTTGATACCCTATGAGTGACCCTCGTGAAGAAGATTCTCCGTGAATATGTGCGATGAATGGATAGGAGAATCCTATGAGCAGAAATACTCCATAGACGATCCATGATGCACTCCATGTCGGAACAAGGATGAGTGAGAGAAGAAAAACGGTTCCGATCATTCCAGGGAGAGAGAGCTCGGAAAAATGATAACGAATCCCACTCCAGAGAAGCAGGACAAATGTAAGGAGCATGGAGCTACTCAGAATAGCTCGCTCTACCGTACTGATCATGAGTGGATGGATATCCAGTGCAATACCTCCAACTCCGAGAAAGAGTGCGATTCCAAGGAAGAGAAATGCACGAATTGTTGGTGTCAATCTCGGAAATAGGAAGAAGAGCGTCAAGAGAAAAAGTCCCATAATCGGAACAAGAATCACCACGAGTGATCCTATCCCAAATACTCCAAGGAGTATAAGCCCAAAAATCATCGGAAGAAAGAGAAACATCGAGAGAAATGTCGTGATACCAAAGAGAGCAATCTCGACTCCAGCAAAGATCGCAAGTGGTACGAGTCCAAGAATGTAAATGAATATATTTCCTGTTTCTCCGAATCCGAGTGTCCCAGCGAGGAGCATGATATAGCCTGAGAGGAGACTCCCCGCCAGATTTTCTCTACTCCTTCAGATACTCTGAACAAGTACCGTAGCGACTCATGTGAGGACAAGCAGAAGTACGGTATAGAAAGTGAGTTCTGTATTATTTTTCAGTGAGAATCCCATCAGTCCCATGAGGACAGTCGAACCAATCAGTACCGTATGATAGAGCCATGTTGCATCGTCCTTTTGTCACTCTCGCTGACTGAGGAAATAACTCAAACCATACCCCCCAAGAGAGACCACAAAAGTATAGAGTAAGAGAAGGATAACTCCATCTGACTTTGCTCCGATAAGAAACGGTATCAGATAGGCGAAAATAAAGGAAAATATGAGAAAAACTCGTGAACTATAGACGAGGGCTGTGACGACGGCAAAGAGGGTATTCAGGATGAGGAAAATGAGCGTCACTGAATCTGAGAGAATATGATCGTCTCAGATATCACCGATAATCCACCGACCAGAGAGGATCGTGAGCGTATTGATAGAGATACCGACACCAAGGAGGGTTCTTGACTCCACTGTATGTCATTTCTTATCCATCCAGACACCGCATCCATAGAGAAAGAATCCAAATATAAGTCCGATGAGTATTTTTCATTTTGCTCCGATTACACTCCAAATAAGCGAGAGAAAAAAGAGTGCTCCGAGGAAGAGAAGTATGCCTCCGATTTTCGCAAGTGGGCGATCGGAAAAAAATACCACAATCCAGTTCGGCTTTGGAGGCTGAGTGACTCTTTCTTCTTCCAGAGGAATTGATGCCATAGGTTCAGAGGATTCTTTTGCAGGAAGATTCGCCTCTCTTTTCGCCGTTGCGATGATCGTATCAAGTTGACTTGGTCTCGTTGCAGAAACATACGAATCTTTTTCCATCAGAGTAGAATCAGATGGCATGACTCGTATTTCTGGGGAAGTTCATGACTGTTCATGGGAATGCGTTATATCTCAGAGATTCTGACAGGCGAACTCTATACTTGATCGGGAGAAGATAACTCCCTTGACGATTCACAGGAAAACTACTCAGAACATCCATCCCCATGAGAATAAGTTTTCTGCTCCGTTGTCGTAGGAGCTCGAAAATATATCTGAGACAAGATAGGCAAGAAAAAAAGCAATAATGAGAGAAAGTCCCCATGCGATACGATTGAGAAGAGTGAGCATAAGAAGAAATTAACGCAATTTCAGAAGGAGGAAGATAATAACGCCAATAAATATGAGTGCAAAGACTCAGATAAGTCCCATAAAGAGGTATCTATTGGATTCGAGGAATCGATCATCGTGGGTATCACAGGCATCACCGATATGATCTGCATCGATGTCTTTCTGGTCAGGATTCGAGATGGTAGGACAATTATCGAGCGAATCGAATACCCCATCACCATCGGTATCAGTACAGGCATTTCCGATCCCATTATTGTCTGCATCTGTCTGGTCAGGATTCGATAGAGTAGGACAATTATCCCGCCATCCATCGATCCCATCATGATCCTGATCTTCACACATATCGCCCTTATTATTTTTATCCGCATCGGCTTGATCTGGATTCTTGAGACTGAGACAGTTGTCGCAGGCATCACCGATCCCATCCCCATCAGTATCCTTTTGGTCTGGATTGGCAACAGTTGGACAATTATCAGTCATATTGAGGATACCGTCAACATCCATATCATTATTTTTCTTATAGGAGGTTTCTCGGTCACAGGCATCCCCTATTCCATTTTTATCGAGATCGAGTTGATCTGGATTGTAGAGGTTACAATTATCGATGATATCACCGATACTATCCATATCGGTATCCTTTTGGTCTGGGTTTTTCATATGGATCGCATTATCCATCCCGTCAGGAATACCGTCACCATCCGTATCGAATTCGCAGGCATCTCCGATACCATTCGCATTGGTATCTTTCTGGTCTGGATTCGCTACTGTTGGACAGTTATCGTGAGCTCAAACGAGCCCATCATGATCATCATCCGAACACGCATCTCCGATACCGTCGTAGTTCCGATCCTCTTGATGTGGATTCGAGGTATAAGGACAGGTATCATCAGTATTTGCAATCCCATCATTGTCATAGTCATTCTTATAGAGTGCATTTTGACCAAACTGAATCTGAGTATATCCTGATGACGTTGGTGTTGTCTCTGAGGGAGTTGGAATAGTATACCCAGCAGTATCACAGACGAGTCAACGATAGGCCGTGATACGTACTCCAGACTTCGGGGTAACAAGGTACCGAGTATTGGTGTTTTCGAAAAAAGCTATATCCCGCACAATTGTCGGTGTCGATTGTACCTTCACCTTCTCGAAGGTCACGCGAATATAACGGAATGCGAAATCCTCGATCGATGATCGAGCAGCCGTGAAGTATTTCTGACCATCTTCTGAGAGTGCAAAATTCACATTCGTATCAGCTGAATACTCGATCACAGGGCGAAGTGTATGCGGTGGATGGACTGTAGAGAGATCGATGGTGAATATGATATCTCCTTGTGTGAGTCTATATGGATCGATCTGGACACCAGACTTAGGATCGAGATCCGTAATACTCGGATCCATATCTATTCCTGAGAGGGTGAACGGAAGCGAAATATTTTTGGCATTATTGAGACTCACTGCAGGAAGAATCGTACTCTCTTGGACGAAAAAAATATCCTCTCCATTTGACTCTGTTGCTACTTGGAAGGATGATTTTGGTGGATTCTCTATATTCGCCGTCTCTCGGAAGCAACTCGGGTCAAATGCTCACACATACATCGGAAGGAGGAACAATCCGAGACCAAAAACCGAAAGAGTACGCATAGGATGGAGTTTAAGATTCCTTCAAGTATATGAAAATCCCCAATTTTCCAAATACAAGAGAATTGACACTCTATTTTTTTCACTGACAGACAAAGTACTCTTCGAAGCTTCGATCACGACAAGCCTTAGGCTTCATACGAGTTACTTTTTTGAAATGTTCTTTGAGTGGGACGATGAGATCATTCACATCCTCACCGACGAATACCTTCAGAACGAGCTTCCCTCAGGAACGGAGAAATACCTTCGCTACTTCGAGGATCGCGAGATTGAGTTCCACTGAACGATATTGATCGACTCCTGTCATTCCAGTCGTCGCTGGGGCAATATCTGAAGTGATGAGGTCAAATATTGATATACCCAGTGTTCCGATAAATACTTGGATTTTATCGAAAGCGAAGATATCCTCTTGAAGAAGAAAAATATTTGGATAGCCGAAATTCGGATCAATTTTCTGGATATCAATACCTACGACCTTTCCCTGTGGTCAGACAATTTTGGCAATCACCTGGAGAAAACTTCCTGGTGCACTCGCAATGTCGAGGACATTCATTTTTGGCTCGATGATATGATATCGATCTTGTATTTCTATGAGCTTAAAAGCACTTCTCGCCCGATACCCAAGACGCTTTGCCTTCTCAAAATATTGATCGTGGATGATAAATGGTTTTGTCATAATTGTAAAGAGATTTTTTTTGACTTCTTTTTAGAAGATGCTAGAATAGGCAACCGTATTATTGGCTTTGATAAGCTTAGTAATGGGGCGCAAAAAAGCAAATTTTTCTCGAGAATCTCTCCATTCTCGTACAAACAATAACCTATTCTCATGGCAGAAAATAATCCCTGAACGTACCTCGTCCTCGATCTTGAGATGACTGGACTCAATCCCTTCGAACATGGAGTGATAGAAGTCTGAGCGATAGTACTCAATGATACTTTCGATATTATCGGAGAGTTTTATATGGATCTCTGTCCTCCTGACAATATTATTATCGACCCAAAAGCGCTCGAATATAATGGATTTACTCTCGACCGTATCGCTGTAGGAAAATCCTATGAGGAATTCTGTGACTATTGGGATGCTTTTTATAAAACATATTTCTTTCCTGAGAAAAAACCTATTATGGTCGGACAGTATGTTGCTGCTGATATTGCATTTCTCGGAAGCGTCTTCGCGAATGCTCGTCGAAGCAGTCTCTTTGAGAAGCTTGGAAATGATATCATCGATACCAAGTCGATCGCCAACCAGGCGAATGCAATTGCGAGGTACAACAAGATCAATCTCCCCTTCCAGAGCACGAGCCTCTCGAAACCTGGTGGAATCGCAGATATGCTCCACATCACAGGCTACAGTGCCCACACTGCGAAGGGTGATATCATGGCAACACGTGAGGCGCTGATGAAATTCTTGAAGTTTAAGAGATAGTTAGAAGATATTTGTTGGTCTATTTCCTGTACCTCTATCTGATTTATTGGGATCTCTTCAAGCTACCCCTTTTTTCATGCGGATTTTAATCTTTCTCACATTTCTCCTTTTCTCTTTTTCTCTCATTCGACGATACCAAGTATACTTAGGATTTCTTCCGATATTTGGACCTACTAGTATAGGATCTTCCGGATTATCTGAACTAGACTCCGAATCAATTTCTCAATTCAATAAACTGTATCGATCAATTGCAATCATAGCAAGGGTAGATCGAAGACTTCTATCCAAAAGCTCTCGCTGTACAGAATTATTCGAACGAAATCAAGGAAGTTCAGCAATACATAGATCGCTCAAAGTTAAACCAGAATGACGAACTTCTTCTTTGATTTTTTGAATCACTTCTTGTGGATCCTGACTTCTCCCTAGAACAACAGACATGACTTTTTCTCGGAATCATGTAATTCAGAGTAATAATTCAAATTCTTCTAACGTAAGAGCATTTGGATTATTTTCAGGATGAGTTGCTGGAATATGGACTTCAATATTATGCATACTATTAAAATACCACAATAACAGTAGAAAAACAAAAATCCCTTTGATTTCTCAAAGGGATTTTTATAGAAGTAATAATTACTTGAGTTCAACAGTCGCTCCAGATTCCTCGAGCTGCTTCTTGATCTTCTCAGCCTCATCCTTCTTGATACCCTTCTTGATGTCCCCCCCATTGTCAGCAAGACCCTTTGCTTCAGCGAGTCCGAGACCAGTGATCTCACGGATGACCTTGATCACCGCGATCTTCTGACCACCTGCAGATGTCATGACAACATCAAATGCAGACTTCTCTTCATCAGCAGCAGCACCTGCACCACCTGCGACAGCGACAGCAACGGGAGCAGCAGCAGAGACTCCGAATTTCTCCTCCATAGCAGAGACGAGATCAGCGAGTTCTACGATTGTGAGTCCCTCGACGAGTTCGAGGACCTTCTCAGCATTCTTTGAAAGTTCAGCCATAATATAAAAAATAAGAAAATAAATATACTTAATCGAGATTTTCACCTCGCACCTACCCCGAAGACTCGGGACAGGATGTGAAACGAAAATTATTCAGCTTTTGGTTCCTCTGCAGGAGCTTCGGCTACAGCCTCAACAGCTGGAGTTGCTTCTGGAGCTTCGGTTACTGGAGCCTCTGCTACAACTTCTGCAACTGGAGCTGGAGCCTCAGCTTTTGCAGGTGCAGTAGCCGTGAGATCACCAACCTTGGTGAGTCCTTTTGTCGTGAGATCCTTCCCTGCTGCATCGAAGAATCGTGCAAGTCCAGAGAGTGGAGACATCATAGAACCGAGGAGCTTCGCGAGGAGTACTTCACGAGATGGGAGGGTTGCGAGTTTTCTAGTCTCTGCACCATCCATGAGTCGTCCTTCCATATATCCAGCAACGAATGTGACCTTCTCTTCCTTCTTCCATTCATTGGCATATTTATTCGTGATGCCAAATGGAGCAATCGCATCACCCTTTCCGATGATGAGTGCTACCTGTCCAGGGAGAGTTGCGAGATCGAGTTCGACACCGTAGACGTTCTTGAATGCAATCTTGATAAGGGTCTTCTTGGCAACGAGCACTATTGCCTGTACTGATCGGAGATCCTTCTTGAGTGCCGAGATTTCAAGGACGGTAACCTTTTGATTCGATGTGAATGCAACACTTTTTGCATCCTTGAGGTGAGCCTCGAGAGCTGCAAGTTGTTCACCTTTCTTGGCGCGTGATACTGCCATATACTGTGAGAGATTAGAATTTAGAATTTAGAATTTGGAGTGATCCGAAGTCTAAAACCTCTGGCGAATGGCGAAAAAAAATCGCGCATATCGCACGAACGAGTGAGCTTGTTAGTTTGATTAGCTTGTTAGAATGTTTCATCTAATAACTAATAACCAATAACTACCTTGTCCACCTCGGTAGGCTATTTTTATCCAAAATGGAACCTACTGTCTGCGATAGAAGTGAGTGGATTATATAAGAAAATTTCTCTTGTCAAATAAAAATTTCTCCTTCTCGGGATTCTTCATATACTGCATCTATTCTTTCTGACCTATGAGGCGCATTTTTCTCGGCATATTTCTCTTCATATTCCTCTTCCTCGGATATACTGGACTGCATATCTATTTCGATCCAGCTCCAAGAGGTGAACATATCGGGCACTTCACTCTGCGAGATCGACTTGGCAAGATCCTCACCGAGAAGTGACTCGCTGGAGGATTCAGTACTGAGTATAGATGATCGCTCTCGATACCTCTCATTGCTGATATTCTCACTATCGAGGATAATCGCTACTATGACCACTTCGGCCTCGATCTCATGGGGAAGTTATGAGCTATGAGAGATAATATTGCTGCCTGATGAATCATCAGGTGAGGATCAACCCTCTCAGAACAATATGTGAAGAATGTCTATTTTTCCAGTGCCGAGAGAACGCTCATCCAGAAGCTCAATGAAGGATATACGAGCGTCATTCTCTCGATGCGCTATGATAAGAATACCCTCCTCAGGAAGTATCTCGATACCGTCTATATGGGCAATGGGATTTATGGGATACAGACAGCCCTCGACACCTATTTCGATGGAAAACATCCCGAAGATCTGACAGAGAATGAGATCATCGAGATTATCACCCGTATCCACAGTCCAAATATCGGGAATTATGCTCTCTCATATGCGGATATGGTGAGCCAGAAACTCTCAGGAATATCTTTCACTGGAACGATCGAGCGTCGAGTGAGAAAATGAGGAATCAACCTCTTTCCACATCTGACAGAACGGATCGAGAAAGAGGTAGATACCTACTGCAGTGGGCGAGAGAATGCACTCAAAACATTCATTCCGAATATCCCTGATAATCTCTGCCAGACAGATATGATCACTCTCGATACAACGATAGATCTCGATCTCTCAATGCATGCTCGATATACACTGGAGGGTATACTCGGATCGCTCAGTTCGAGAAATATCGCTAATGGAGCTGTCTATATCCTAAATCCTCGAGATGGAACAGTGCTTGCCTATATCGGCAATCGGACGATCCCCTCTCGAGAAAATGCTATCGATATGATCACCGAAAGACGTTCTGTCGGATCAGTCCTGAAGCCTTTTCTCTATCGGATCGCCCTCGAAGACGGGGCAGATGGAGAATCGCTCCTTATGGATGATACTCGTATCTACCAGACTGATCAGAATGAGAAGAACTTCGTACCTGAGAACTATGTGCCGAAATCCTACTGACCCATCAGACTTAAGGAAGCTCTGGGAAACTCGCTCAATAGTGCATCCGTGCGACTCGCTGAGAAGATCGGGATCGGTCGAGTCTACGAAGCCTACAAGAATGCATGACTCTCACTCGACCATGATGCTGGATACTATGGATACGGGATAGCGCTCTGATCAGTTGAAGTGACCCTCGAGAATGTCGTCTTCGCCTATAGAGACCTCACGTCTCTCGATCATGGAGCCAACTTTCTCCTCGCAGATATCCTCTCGAATGAGAACAATCGGGCACGAACCTTTGGGATATCGAGTATCCTGAATACCTCGATTCCTCTCGCGGTGAAGACGGGAACCAGTACCGATTTCCATGATAATTGGACGATCGGATATTCTCCAGATGCTATCATCGGTGTATGGGTGGGGAATGCTGATCAGACAGCGATGGAGGATGTCTCTGGAGTGAGCGGAGCAGGTCCGATATTCCACTCGATCGTTGAATATATGATCGAAGAAGGGATGATCAACCGAAATGATCCAGAAATACCAGAATGAGTCGAGAAGACATCGCTCTGCCTCGATACTGCCTGTATGCAGAGAGAAGATGCCTATCACTGGAAGGATCATATACCTCAGTCACGCATTCTCGATAAGAAGTTCATCCGATCAGAATTCATCACTCCACTCACGGAAGAGGAGATCCAGAAGTGGAAGATCAGAGACTAATCCTGATTCCTATTGCAAATTCTCAAATCTCGCTATAATCCGACCATGTCTGAAAAAAAAGTCTTCATCCTCTCAGGTCCTGCATGAGCCGGGAAAAATACTATCTGGGATCATATAGCACAAACGTGCAATGATACCATAGAAGAGAGCATCAGCGTGACGACACGACCGATTCGAGTTGGGGAAGTTGATGGCAAGCACTATCACTTCATATCAGAAGAAGAATTCAAGAAAAAAATTGGAGTAGGCGATCTCATAGAGTATGCAGTGACGCATACCTTTTATTATTGATCGACTTATAGCGAACTCGATCGTATCAACCAGTCTGATAAATCACCAATCTATATCATAGATGTGAAATGAATGAAAAACCTCAAGAGTTTATTGGAAAATAAATGATACACGGTTGTGACGATCTTTCTCCTTCCACCTTCGATCGATGAGATGAAGCGCAGACTCAGAAATCGTGGTACTGAGTCAGAAGAGCAGTTCCAGATACGTCTCGCGACGGCTATGACCGAATTCGAACAGCAGGATTTCTACGATATACGTATCGTGAATGACGATCTCGAGAAAACGACGCAAGAGCTCCTCGCTATACTGAGAATGTAGTCATGAATTATAGTAGTACGAACATCCTCAGGGAACGACTCTGAAACAATGCTTTCGCTTGGGAAGAGCGGATTCAGAATTATGGAAAAACTCCTACGCTTTCGATTCCTTCTCTGATTGATGGAACGATCGATGATGTAGTACTCGGTGATGCTATCGTATTCGAAGAAATTGAAGAGGGACAGCTCAAATCCTGCACATGACTCAAGAATTATGTGAGGATAGAATGAACCTCTTGCTGAAACCACCGACCCATCATCCCACCAATCACTATTTTTGATAATCATAACCACGCACTCTATTTCTGGATCGAGGCAATCAGATGAGGTATCATAGAGCCAGGATTCACTCTCATCCATATCGATGAACACTCAGACCTCTGGGATAATCCTCATGATCTCGATCTGGATCGAGCGATCGCAGATGAGAACTATGCTTGGGAATTCACCAACCACTTCTGCAATGTCGGGAACTATATTCAGCCAGCGCTTCGATCAGGACTCATAGGCGATATGATCCGCATCGAGAATGAGTTCCAGTTCGATGAATATGCTGGATTCATCCCACCAGAGAATACAGTACTCAATCTCGATCTCGACATATTCGCCCCCGAGCTCGACCATATTCCAGAGACGAAAAAAATCCAACTCATACGACACTTGCTCGAACGAGTGAAATATGCTACAATCGCAACATCTCCTTATTTTGTAGAACAATGAAAGGCTATCCAGATGATCCAACAAATACTGAAATAATTGAATTTAATGAGTGAGAGAAAGCACAATTAAAAATTGCTATCAATAGAGCTATTAAGTGAGTAGATTTTGCTTGAATTTTTTCACTAAAAGCGTTTTTTGATAATATAAAAATAGAAAGTATCCCCGGGTATTTGAGCATAGAAAAAAGAAAACGAGACTCTTGGAATACTTTTGTTCACAATCAGAAAGGAGTCTGTACGCCTATACTTCGAGAAGGTAGAAATTGATTACCTAAATTAAATGAAAGACATAAAGATGCATTAAGAGCATTCTTTTTAAGGCTAATCGATTTATGATTACTCGACCAATCAAATGAAAAAGTAAGAGTTTATAATGGGAAAGTACAAGCAGTTATTGAAAAATCTCCTAGTTCTTAAGAGATTTTTTTCGCTTTCTATCGGTTCCATGTCCTCGTATATATTTCATATGATCATTGTCATGATGATCATGCGGAGGATGGGGAGTTTGTTCCATCTTCATGCTTCAGCCTCATTCCTTGTCTCCCGCAGCGAAGCTCGATCCAGCAGGGAGACAGAGGAGGAAAAGTACTATACAGATGAGTCGTAGAAGTATCATAGTATGAAATTATGTATATTTTATCACATATATTATATTTGACAATATAATTGTTCGACTTTCTTTTTTTCGTTTCTCGATATAATTCATCCCCATGAAACAGACTCATCCCAGTCATACCTTTGCAGACAACAAAAAAGCTCGATTCGACTATGAAGTGATCGAGGAATTTGAGGCTGGAATCCAGCTCTTCGGCGAAGAAGTGAAGAGTATCCGCAAGGGCAGCGTGAACCTCCGTGGATCATATATCCTGATCACCAAGGGTCATGCGACGATCGTCGGGATGCATATCTCAGAGTATCCATGAGGGATGAGGAAACTCGAACCCAAGCGTGAACGCATGCTTCTCATGAAACAGTCAGAACTCTTTCGCTATGAGATGAAGACCAAGGAGATGTGAGCTACACTCATACCGATGGAGATCTACTCCAAGGGGAATCTCATCAAGGTGCGTGTCGCACTCGTGCGTGGTCGCAAAAAATGGGAAAAGAAAAACGTGCTTAAGGAACGTGATCTTGATCGAGAAACCGCACAGAAATTTAGACTCTAATATTCACCCTCGCGGAAGTTTTTATGATCAATGAGCGATTCACTACATACTTTCGAGGGGCCTACTTCGAAGACAAAGATGCAGAATTCGAGGATTTTCTTCGCGCTGTCGAGAAGCCGATTTCGAAAACCCTCCGTATCAAGCCAGGTAAGATCGATGCGGTACGGAATCGACTTGAACAAGATGGGTATATCCTCAGGGCAACTCCCCTTTCACATGTCTTCGAGATCGATCGAAGAGAGGATTTTGATCCGTTCGAGCGACGCCTCGGATATTCCCTCGATCACCTCGTTGGGAATTTCTATATACAGGAACTCGCAGCTGCTCATCCTGTCGATATCCTCGCGGAGAGTCGCATTCATGATGAGTCATTTCTCATCCTCGATATGGCATCGAGTCCTGGAGGCAAGACCACCCAGCTCGCAGAATACTATCCGAAGAGTTTTATCATCGCGAATGAGCCCACGCGTGAGCGCATTCCGCAACTCCTCCAGAACCTCGATCGTATGGGAAGTCTGAATATATGAGTGACCCTCTATCCGGGCCAGTACTTTGCTCGTGAAGCCGAAGTATTCGATCGGATCCTCCTCGATGCCCCCTGTAGTGGTGAGGGAACAGCATTCAGATGAGGAGAAGTCCTCTCGAATTGGCATTTGAAGAATGCGAAGAAAATGGCACACCTCCAAATAAAACTCCTCGAATCAGCGCTCATTGCGCTGAAAGTGTGAGGAGAGTTGGTCTACTCTACCTGCACGCTCAACGCCTTCGAAGATGAATGAGTCATCGAAGCGATACAAGAAAAGTATCCTGATACGATGGAAATTCTCTTCCAGAAGAAATGGTGGCCCCATATCGATGGAACAGGGGGATTCTTCGTGACCAAAATACGCAAAGTTGCATCGGTACTTCTCAAGGAATCCTCACTCCCAAGCAAAGGAAATACAGAAATACAGAAGATGAAGCATACTGAGAATCTCCCACACCGAGATCGCTCCGGAAGAACCGTTCGATACTATACTTTTCGTGACAAGATCCTTTCGACTATTGATCATCCGTCGATCGATACTTTGAGACAAGATTATTTCTTCATGCGCCTTGGTGAAGAGGTTGGCAGGATGAATCCTGAGATAGAATTATTGAGCTTCGCAGGGAGAGACCTCGATCTTCACCTTGAGGTAGTAGAAATAGAAGATGAGCTACTCCTCGATCAGTATCTTCGATGAGGCAAGATCGAATACAATATCCCAGATTCAAATGTACTTATAGTATCTGGATGAATGATTCTTGGAAGTGATCGAATACAAAAGTGATTGATCATGAATCAATTTCCGAAGGACTGGCGGAGACGATAAAAAACTCCATCTGACGATGGAGTTTTTTTAAATGATGCTACTTGAGAAGTCCGTCAATTTTCTGAGTGAAGGACTCGTACGGATATGCTCCTTCTACTGTCTCCGTTTTTCCTGTTTTATTATTCTTGATGAGTGTTCCTGGAGTTCATGAGAGATTGTACCCCTTTGCCTCTGCAGTTTCTTTGTCGAATTGAGTCATCGTCTCTTGACCATCAAAACATGACTGCCACTTCTGCTTATCGAGACCAATCTTCTCTGCGAGTTCAGGAAGACGACTCACAGGAAAGACCGATCGCCCACTGGTAGAAAGATTCATAACTCCCATATAGAATTGTACATATGCTGTAGCACCTCCAACTTTCTCTGCACAGAGTGCACCAATTGCTTTTGCCTCAGTTCCTGGGTGATTGACTCATCGGTTATTCTTAAAGATGAAATTCACATCATTTCCATATTGAGCAAGGAGTTTCGGTTTGAGATTGGTATCATGATACTGCTTGATACAGAACGGGCATTCCATGTCAGAGTACTCAATGACCGAGATTTTCGCATCTGGGTTACCTTCAATGACTGAACCATCTTTTAGAGTTGCCTTAATAGTGGCAGCTGGAATGACCTCAATAGGACCGAGGGTATTTGATACAGTTTGGTCAGAGCTGGTATCACTGAGCCCACCCTGTGACTTAATAAATTCCTTGAGTTGAGGAAGTTGAGTTTTGAATTGGATAACTTGTGCCTGACTGAGGAGTTCATAGTTTGCTCTTCCCCCAACTTTTGCATACTCATGTTCGAGAAGGGCACGTTTTACGCCGAGAGGATCACTGAGGCCACTGAGGCCATTGAGTCATATAGACGTACCAACGAGGAGATAGATACAGACGACATTGAGTACGATGGAAATGCATCCAAGAACAAAAATAAGTGTGTTACTCATTCATGATTGACATGTTTCTGATGGAATATTTTCTGATGGATACTTCATTATGAGAAAGAAAAAGAATAAATACTGAGGGATTTTACGAGAAACATTCTCAAAATCAAAGAAAAAATGAAAAACTCTTTGACAATAAATAGCATTGCGATCTAGAATTTTCATATCGTTTGATCGGTCATCCTACTCTCATTCTACGATTACAGAAAAAAGTATTTACCTGGTATTTCGTACCTGATAATACGCTCGAATTCAGACCATAGCAGCATTATCCATCGAATAGAGGATTCTCTTGGGGGCGAGAAGTCGTACTCCTTCTTGCAAGGCAATGGATTCAAGTTTCTCCTTGAGCCGAGAGTTCGCGCTCACTCCTCATGCGAGAAGCATGATACTCGATTGAGTTTGCCTCAGGGCACGCAAGAGCTTTTCTGCAAGTATATCAGTCACTATTTCTTCGAATTCATAGGCAATATACTGCATGAATTGTTCTGAAAGTATACCGTTCTTTGCAAGCTCTTTATCGACTTCGCGCTTCACGGCCGTTTTGATCCCAGAGAAGGAGAAATCCAGTGAATCCTTTTCGAGAAGTACTGTTGGAAAGAGTCTTTTTCACAAGTCACGAATCACGAGTCACGAGTCACGATAACCTTGTGCAAGTCGAGCAATCTTGGCACCTCAGGGAAATCCGAGTCCCATCATTTTTGAAACCTTATCGAAAGCCTCTCCCGCGGCATCATCACGAGTTTGTCCGATCATAACAAGTTCAGACATACTTTTCCAGTGATAGATCTCTGTATGTCCTCATGATACTGTAAGGACAACCGCTGGGAAGATAATATCATTCTCTGGGCGCTCAAGGTAGTTCGCGAATATATGCGACTCAATATGATCGATCCAGATGAGTGGCTTCCCAAGAGAAAGCGAAAGCGTCTTCGCAACCGTCATCCCCGTAAGGAGTGATGGAAGGAGTCCAGGCTTCTCAGTACAGGCAATAATATCGATCTGATCCAGAGTCAATTCTGACTCCCGCATAGCATCCTCGATACAGGGAAATATTGCATTCGCATGACTGCGGGCGGCTACTTCAGGTACAACACCTCAGGTCGTATCATGTTCGAGTTGTGTCTGAGTCGAGAGTGCTATGAGTTCAGTATCTCGAAGAAGTGATACAGAAGTATCGTCACAAGATGTTTCGAAGGCAAGAATATACACAAGTTAGCAGTTAGCAGTTAGCAGTTAGCAGTTAGCAGTTAGCAGTTAGCAGTTAGCAGTTAGCAGTTAGCAGGATAGAGAAAATATTTTTGAAATCAAGTCACTATTCAATAATTCCATGGTCTCTGAGGACATCTATCTGTGAAGCAGTACAAATGGATGCTAATTTTTCTCTGCTGATATCCTTCAGCGCGTCTACATTTCCAGCAAGCTTCAAGAGATTCTTTCTTGTGACTGGTCATATTCCTGGTATTTCTTCAAGTATATTCTTTTTCATACTTTTCATACGAGCATTTTTATTGGCTGTGATAGAGAATCTATGTGACTCATCTCGTGCCTTCTGGAGAACCATGAGTTCTGGAGTTCCCTTCTGGAAGATAATCGGCTCCTTTTGATCGGGAAGAAATATTTCCTCATCCCGCTTTGCTATAGAACAGATCGGGATAGTGAAAGATTCGATTATTTGAACATGAGAATCATGATTAGTATCTCATTGTTCATTGTTCATTGTTCATTGTTCATTGCTATATTTCCATATTCACTCGTTCACTCATGAGAGAGCGCTTGAGAGTTGTCCTTTTCCCCCATCGATGATGATCAGATGAGGAAAATTCTTCTCAGCCAATCACTCAAGCGTGCGTCGCATCATGACTTCACGATGTGAAGCAAAATCGTCGATCTTCCCATCTTCAAGGGATTTGATTTTGTACTTCTTATATCGACTCGGATCAGGTTTCCCATTCACGATGACGACTCGACTCGCATAGGTGAAGTGTCCATCTGTATGCGATATATCGTAGCATTCGAATAAGATTTCACTCTTCTTCGGGACAGGGTAATGAAGTCGCTCGAGCACATGCACCATATGTTCTCGAGTAAGTATTCACTGCTCTAAGGTCGACATCTCACGCTTATACGCATATTCTCGAATTTGATTGAGTGTGAATTGTATGATCTCATCTTTTGGTCAGATCTTTGGGTATTCGATACTGATTTTCTTCATTTTGAGAAATTCATGGAATGATTCATCTGCTATAGGATCACGTAGTATAAGTACATCTGGGCTATTGATTCCCTCTTCCTGATATGCGTATTGCTTCATCAGAAATTCGACTGCCAGGTCATCATGGTCACCGATACCCAGTAGAACCTCATGACGAAATACTCATACTATCTTATTCGATCTGACTTGTGTGAGTACTACATATGTTTTATCATACTTTTCATACTGTAGAAACACATCCACATCTCACTCTATACTATCACGAACATTTTGTCTTTCTGAGAGTCACTTGAGTGATTCGATCATTTCCTTGATCCTCTGAGCATCTTCGAAGTCCAGATTTTTTGCTTTCTCGAGCATATTCACTTCTAGTGACTTGATGATCTCACTCGAACCTCACTTGAGAAACTGACGAGCCTGAGCCAAGTTCTGACCATGCATATTGATTTTTTCTTTTTCGAGTATACAGGGAGCAGGACAGAGCCCAATATAGTAATCCATACAGGGAATAGTTTTTCCTGCTTTATCCGTGATCTGTATTCACTCATTGAATCATCATTTTTTGAACTTCACTCGACAGTTTCGGATCTTGAAGACTCTCCTCAGTGCTCGCACGCTCTGCTCTACTGCTGACACGTACGGACCAAAATACTCAGCTCCATCTCGTATTCTTTGTCGTGTCTTGATCAGCTCTGGAATGGGAGAATTGGTGATCTTGATATAGGCAAGATTTTTATCATCCTTCATGAGGATATTGTATTTTGGTGTGAGGTGTTTGATAAGATTGGTCTCGAGGACCAGTGCCTCAACCTCGGTGGCACAGAGAATGAGTTCAATATCTGTAATCTTTCCGACCATTTGGCGTTTTGCCATATTGAGATCAGCAGTCCGATCGAAATAGGATCGGACACGATTCTGGAGATTCTTCGCTTTGCCGACATACATCACCTTTTCACTTCCATCCTTCATCTGATAGACTCAAGGATTTGTCGGCAGAGTAGAGAGGATTTTCTGGAGATGCTCAGAATATGTTTTTTTCATGCGATATATTCTATAAAAAAGGCTACAAAGAGCAAATATTGGTATTTCAGCACCTCATTTTGACAGGTGCTATTTTTTCTATAAAATGCCTTCATGAATAAAAACTACTACGACATCCTCTGAGTCTCGAAATCAGCAAGTGATGAGGAAATCAAAAGGGCCTATAAGAAGCTCGCGATGAAACATCATCCTGATCGGACCAAGTGAGACAAGAAAGCAGAAGATAAATTCAAAGAAGCAAATGAAGCCTATCAGACCCTTGGAGATAAGAAAAAACGAGCTAACTATGACCAATTCTGATCAGCGGAAGGGAGTCCATTCTCTGGAATGGGATGAAATCCTTTTGGCTCAGGACAGAGTGGATGAAGTGCTGGTGGATTATGAGGATTCGAAGATATATTTTCTACTTTCTGATGAGGAAATAGAGGAAAATCCTCCTCTCAAGGATTCGAGTTCGATATCGGTGATCTCTTCGGAAATACAGGATGAGGGAGAAGAACTGAGAACCAACAGAGTCATCAGGCTGATGAGAAGAAAGAAGAAAATCTCACCGTCACCGAGACTGTTGAGATTCCATTTTTTGATTTCCTCTTCGATACTTCGATCTCAGTTCGCACTGTATACGGGAAAAATCTCACCCTGAAAGTGAAAGCAGGAACCAAGCCAGGAACTAGGTTCAAGATCTCAGGAAAATGACGAACCACTGGATGAAAGACAGGAGATATGTATGTCATCGTGGAAGCAAAGATGCCGAAGACTCCACTGGATTCAACGGTCGAGAAAATGATCGAAGCGATCCGATATCAAGTATAGCAATGTGAGCATGAAGCAAGAAGCTTTAAGAATATCTCCTTCATCCTATCTGCTATTACCTATCTACTAGAAGCTCTTTACTGTTCATTAGATTATCGAGAAATAGAAATTTTTATTTGCTTTTTCTCCGAAAAAGACGATAATCCCGTCAACAGAAAAACCTATTGCACATAATGAGAAAATCATTCTAATTATTTGCAATATTCCCAAGGTTCTGCTAGAATCAAGTGTATTATCGAACTATGGCAGCTAAAAACCACTCTTCACATCCCCAAGAATGAAATCAGTATCAAGGCTTTACAATGCGACTTAATCCTATAATGGACTCACTGGTGAGCGTATATGGAGATGAAGTTGCGGCTCGACTCAGAAATTGAGTGAATTGACAGCCAGCATATAGCGAACATGTAGTCGAAGCAGTCTTACGAACTTTAGCAATTCAGACATGAAGAAATCAAAAACAAATATTACAAGCAATTAATAACGCTCTTAATTGAGAGAAGAATACTCAGCTTGCTTCATGAACAACCAGCCAAATTTGAGAAAATTCTATCAATAGTGCTAATGGTAGCTTACCGTATACTCTACAAGCATAAAGAAAAATATTTGCAATCCAGAGAAAACTGATACAATAATGATTGAGTATCAGTTTTTTTGAGACTATTTTTTCTCATAGAGTCATGTCAAATACGCGTCTCCTGACCCTTCTCGAGAGGTGTCCGTTATCAGAGGAAGACCGCCATAATATCATGGCTATTTTTCATGCACTGACAGCAGAGAGACAGCTGCATATCCTCGATAATTGGGATCTATATATCGTCGAGATTGTCATGGTGCGCAAGGAAGTAGATGCTGCGAACAAGGCACTCCTCGAAGAAGCACTCGAGATGATCGATACCCTGAAGGATGCCAAGGATGCACATGATGCAGAAATGCGCCTTGAAAAATTCAAAAAACAGAAACAGACTCGTCTCGAACTCGAATGAGTCCAGAAATACCACCAAGCTCACAAACTGAATCTCATCAGGACTATTGCTCAGATTCCGGATGAACAGATGAAGTAATATCCAAATAGGACAATAGAGTAAGAAGAGTGCAAGAGCAATTTGAGCTCTTCTTTTGCTTCACTGAGAGAAACCTGCTATACTTTTTCCATATTCCTTGGTCAGAAGGAAGCTTTAACCTCAGAGAAATAGACCGATTATCGGTTTATTTTATGCGATATTGTTCACTATGGATAGTCTCCCTCAAACATCTCCAGAAGTAACTTCTGAAACTGAGAGTCAGTCTTTTGGGGACTCCAATCCAGTGATTATCTCAGTACAGACGAAGCTCGATGGCTACAGACTGAGGAACTTCTACCTCACGAATTCATTTCAGGGATTTGTCTGGATGATCTTCCACTTTTCTGTGGTGTTTTTTTTCACCTTTCTCCTGAAGAGCGTAGCACTCGTTGGGATATTTCTCGGATTTGCGAACTTCATCTCATTCTGTCTCGATATCCCGCTCGGAATCATCCAGCGATATGTCTCTACAAAGCGGATGTTCATCATTGCTGCGATCTCACAGCTTGTCGCAACGGGAATATTCTTTAGCTTCATATTCCAATTCTTCAACCTCCTCCACTATGTCAGTGGTTGAGTGACACCAGAATCTCTCAAATGAGCAACGGATTGGTTTTTCAACAATGCGATCAACTGGGTCGGTGTTGTCATCGCTTCACTCTGTTATGGCCTCACCAAGGAGATCAATGATGTCTCAACCTATGGTTATGTCCTCTCCCATGCTGATCCGAGTGAATATGGAACGATCCTTGCGAGAAATAATATCACCTTCGGGGTCGGATCCCTCACAGGACTCCTCCTCTCATGAGTGATACTCAGTGTCAATCCTGCTTTTGCGGTCGTCATACTTGGAGTCATTATATCAGCATTTCTTGCCTTCACCATGCGATTTTTCGATACTTCTGTCGATACAGTCTCACTCGAAGATATCAATAACTTCCGCGTCTCAGTCCAACGATGGAATAAGGAACATGTGAAGGAATACCTGGTCGAGACCATCCAGAAAGCTGATCTTGGGAAGATCATCAAAAATGTGAAGTATCTCATGATCAAACCGAAACAAAAAAACCCATCAGAAAAAATTCCCTGGAATGATGTCAAAACATCATCAAAAAAAGAATTCAAAATTATTTGGGAAATATTCTCCCATAAGCCTATCTACATCAATATTCTCTGGGCAATCACCCTTGTTCTCATCTTTTGATTTTGGGATACATTCGCTTCGAGCTTTCTCCTGACATTCCTCGATAACATCAAACAATGATGGAGCTATGTACTTCTCGCTATTATCGGAGTCCCCTGAATCGTTCTCCAAGAGATGGCAAGTAAGCTCGGTCAAAAAATCGGGATAAAGACTGTCGGTATTATCGGACTCGCACTCTCGGGTGGATCGCTTATCGTGATGGGAGTACTGGCGCTTGGATGATCTCCGAGTCCTGTAGCGATCATCAGTATTGCACTCATCAATAGTCTCGGATATGCCTGTGGAATGTCTACGGGACAGAATCAATTTCTCGATATCTATAACCGGATCTATGCCGAACATCAGTGACTCACCGAGATCGATGCCAATGCTTCATCTGGACCGATGAAGGTCATACAGAATATGGCAAATGTGATCGGACTGGTATTCTGAGGACTCCTCGTTGGACTCGGATTTCCTGCATTTTTCTTCATATTTGGTCTCGTTATCCTTGGGGCTCTTGGGTGGACATTCAGGAAAAATAAAGAAATCGTTCTCTAATTCCACTCGAGTGCCACTCCTCTATTTCTCACGATTTCTCATCGTAGGGAATGGAGAATCTCAGAGAGACTCTTGGCTCTCAGAAGAATCTTCTGTGACCATCGTCCACCTGATTTCTCCCAGATATCACGATCAAAAGCGAGAAATATATTCTCATCTTTGATGATTTCGATCTTATTCACGAGTCGGGTCATCATATCCCTGACCCGATCTTGCGAACGATCATAGACACGTATCGTGATGAATTCACTATATGGAGGATAGGAGAATTTCGCTCGTTCTCTGCTCATAGCATGGAGAAAGTCATTGTAATTCCCCTCCAAGATAAGGGAGAGAAGTGGATGATCGGGAACACATGTCTGGATCGTGATATTCTTCCCGAGTTTCTTGGCATAGTGAATGATATGAAAAAGTTCTTCCTCCATCCTATAATCAGGAATCGTGAAATCCGACTCAAAAAGAACAAAAACAATATGATCTAAGACGCTGAGAATTCAGGCTATACTATAGGTACCGAGAATGATATCATACTGCCTGAGCGAATGAAAGAGTTTCTCCTTTTTCTCATGGGTATCAGAATCTATACGGAGAATCCTGGACTCTGGAACAAGTCGAGTGAGATCGGTCTCGAGACGCTGAATCCCGAGTCCTATCGCCTCGAAACCATGCCCATGACAGGATGGACAGAGAATTGGTACGTGGTCGACAAAATTGCACTGATGACAGAGGAGATTGGTTCTCGGACTCGTATGATAGGCGAGGGCAATATCACAGTGAGGACAGAGTGGAAAATATCCACAATCCCGACAAATCCAAGCTCTTCCTGAGCCACGTCGATTGTACAGAAGTGCTGTCTTCCTCCCTTCCTGCCTCTCTGATTGGAGGAGTTCGAGGAGTTCATAGGAGAGGCGTGGTGCCTGCAGACGAGAGTCATTCAGGGATATGCGGGTGATATGTTGATCTGTCATAGTGCTTATCCGAGTTCGTCCTCGATGAACTTCACAAACCCCTTCACACTCTCATGGTTGTGGTAGATCGAAGCATACCGGAGAAATGCAACTTCATCAAGATCTCGGAGCTTGCGGAGAATATCTCGACCGATACGACGAGAAGTAATACCCTGTTTGTTCTGTGCCCATTCATTCTCGAGGGCATTGATAGTATTATCGAGCTTCTCGGGATCGAATTCTCGCTTCACGAGCGCCTTCATCATCGAGTTCACGATCTTTGCTCGATCATATTGTTCACTCTCTCCTGACGATTTCGTCACCATGAATGAGACGAACTCCAGTCGCTCGAAGGTCGTAAAGCGTGAACCACACTTCTCACACTCACGGCGTCTACGGATCGCCTTGCCATCCTCGGTTGCGCGAGAGTCGATGACCTTGGTATCGAGATTTTTACATTTTGGGCATTTCATAGAAAAATAGAGTTAACATGCATTCATGCATATATGAGTTCATGCCGAAGCATCAATGTATGTTTCATTTCACCAACCAGTTCCAATCCATGTGTATTGATATCGGCTCCATGGATCAGCACATGCTCGTTGTTCAGAGTGTGTTCATATTCAAGTAGAGACATCGAAAGTATCATATCTTCACCAGTCACAACTTGGAGAAGAATTAATACATCACACGTCATGTACATATCACGCTGGAGCAATTTCCTCGGAACAACTTGTATTCGTTCATCCATTGTATCCTTGACAGGTGAATTCCCAACTTTTTGTTGTCTGGTTGATGGAAATGTTGGTAATAAGTCACCATAGACATGATGGTCATGTATCTTCTGTTCCTATGCCACATCAGCAAGTGCCATTCACTCGAGCAGGGCCAACACATGCGATCGTATAGAGCTTATTTCCTTCTCGACACGTTGCAGGAGCATGGTATACAGAACAAGTAGCACCGTCACTGATATTCCCTGCATATTCTCAGAACTTCGTATAGCAGGAATCTGGTCATGGAGAAGGAGATCAACCAGTGATATGCCAGTTGTAGACAGCACATGTGAGTATGTTG
The DNA here is from genome assembly GCA_031423995.1 of Candidatus Altimarinota bacterium. Taxonomy (GTDB): domain Bacteria; phylum Patescibacteriota; class Gracilibacteria; order BD1-5; family UBA2023; genus STC-74. The sequence continues at coordinate 26,861 of JANPGO010000094.1, forward strand.
GCTCTTCATGGATATGTCCATGTAGTAGCAACTATGCTCTGTGCGAGATTTTGTTGTGACATGATAATCGGTCACTGGGTATTGGAAGCATATCCAACCCCTGCATCTGATGGAACCCACGTCGGACTACCATAATCATCCCAATTCATACCATTCCAGATATAAATACTTCATCCAGGAGAACATCGGGATGGTAATGAACAACTGTATCTTGCAGTTGATGTTGATGGATCGATATCAGTACAAGTTGCTCAGCCAAATCATGAACATGAGGCAGTGTCTTTTTGACCAATACGATGTGTTGAGGGTTCAGTATTCCCAGGAAGAAGAAATATATCGCCAAATGTCCACGTTACCCTATCATCAGAATGTCCATACTGTCATTCACAATGAGGTGCAACCGTCGCACTACAGCTCGTCGTACCACATTTCCAGTTATAGGTTCCATCGGCACCATTGCTATCTACATCCGTCTGGGCTCATGAAGTACATGCTTGAATGTCTAATGGATACTCTGGCTTACTAGTTCCGTTTGTTGGACCACAGACTCAAGCAGTTGGTGCACATACATCAATACTCACACCACTTGGAGGATTGGCAAGAAAAGAGCTGGATTCGACAGTTGTTTTTGTTGGTACGAAGTACTGTGTATTTGTTGTGGTGGTGATTTTTTTACAACTCGTATCTACAAGAGCAATTTCCTTGCTACTCGTCTGTGGAGTTGCATACCCATTGGTCGCCTGTTCAATGATGGAACTATTCGGAAGATAGACAACAGCGAGGACTACTCATATCGAGAACATGAGGAGACATGCGGTGAAGATGAATAGGAGTCTGAACTTCATAGGGTAAATTTCTGAAGATTATTTCTGCATCTGAGCTTCGAGCCTCTCGAGTCGAGCCTCAAGGCTCTGGATCTTCTGATTCTGTTCTTCGATCGTCTTTTGTTGTCGTTTGATCGCTTCAATAATCGGAGCTATGAGGTTGCCATACTCGACTGACTTCAGTCCAGTAGTCGGATCAGTATGGACGAGGTCTGGAAAGATTGTCTCGACTTCCTGAGCGATGACTCAGATATCCTTCTTGCCTGTCGATTTCCAGGTGAAACTATAGCCACTGAGTGAGAGGATCTTCGTGAGAGAATCAGCGAGAGGGATAATATCTTTCTTCAGGGTTCGATCTGAAGAGTATATAAATGATGTGGCAGTAACTAATCCTGCTATCTGAAAATCCCCACTTGTAGAATTAAGCGAAGCAATCGGTGCTACACCCTGTCTTCACCAGGTGAATCCACGTCCTGTATTTCATGCATCCATCTGCATTTTGATGGAATAATCATTCACTGAACCATAGTTATAGAGTGAGCCATTTCCCATACTGATCGTATAGTTCGTACAATCTGTCCAAAAACAGATAGCATTTCCATTTCAGGCTGTGACGAGGTAGTTGGGATTATTGTTGGTAATATAGCCACTATCATTGGTCCATGTGGAAACAGTGGTCGGTTTCCCAGTAATACCTGCCCATGGTACAGATCCACTCACAAGACTTCCAGATGGATCAAATGCCCAAATCCAGGTATTGTTATTCTT
>JANPGO010000095.1:0-9104 GCA_031423995.1 Candidatus Altimarinota bacterium
ACTCGACTCTCGGTATGACTTTTCATACACTACCTTCAAGAGTTTTCAAAGCTTGATGCTACTAATCTTTCCATTTTCTCATTCTGAAGAGAGAAGGATACATCAGGGAGTATATCTCTCTTATTTGAAATTTGCAATAATTCATATGATGAGAAATATACACTCTCATTCAAATCTGCAGTGAAAGTACTCAATCTTTCTGAAGATAAGCTTTCACGTGAAAAGAAGATTATCTATAAAAGCTTTCACGGATGAAAAGAAGAACTGAATGAACTGTTCCAAGAACTTATCGATCCTCAAGAAAAAACGCTCCTTATCACGCGCAGTAGAAAACAAAGTGAATTCTGGAAACAGCGTCTCGAAGGAGCATCCTATAGAGTAAAACTTATACAAGAATCTCGACGATATTGTTCGATAAATATGCTTCGAACGTTTTCAGAAAAAACCTCACTAAAGAGAAAGGAGATAATTTTTCTGATGAAACTATTCTTTTGGATTGAAAAAACAAAAACCTGACTTCTCGATGAACTTAGATACTATGGAGAGGAACGTGAATTCCTAGAACTTTTTCGTGCATGAGAAAATGAATTTTCAGATTTTAGAAGTGAATATGAGAAGAAGTGATACATTGCAAATATTTTTATAGGAGACCTCTGGATGGAAGAATTACGAGTGAATTCTCTCAGGGAATACTCAACAATCATCCTCCTCGATACAGCAAAAATCGAAGATACATTCAGGCAATGTGAGAGTCGAACCATAGTATTTATGCGAATATTTTCGGATGCAAGATTCCTTGAGGAAAACTCTCTACTCTCATCTGCCTTTTCAGAAACACTCTATATGGCAATATCCTATATACAGAATCTTCTGGAGAATATCCCAGAGAGACCGACATGACCACTTGTTCATCCACCTGGTAACTATGGTGAAACCTATTACTTGGATCAGTGAACCATATGGCAACGATGAGGAAGATGGCTCTGTATTGTTCTCGGTAACTTAGAGAGAATGATGATCAAGGAACAAGAGTCATTTCAAATCTCATCGCACACCTTGATCGATGAGAAAATCTTCTCAAGATTCTTGGAATCGATAGATCTTCTTATCACTATGGGGATGAGAAGAAATACTGAGATCAGTATGATCCTTTCGATTCAAGAAGAATGAACTACCCTTAAAAGTATTCCGAGAAACATGCGAAAGTCATGTATACAGTGGATGGATTGATACACATGACGACTGATTCTTACTGGATATGGTCTTGAAGGCTCAACTATGCAGAAATTTCTCTGATCGCAGTGTGGAATAGACTGGATTCCATCTGAAATGAACAGACTCTGATCGCCTATTCTTGAAGTCAATGCGAATGTTCTAGCAATTCCCCAAGAGCAATCATCTATATGTATTCTCTCGACGAGCAATAAGCACTTACGAACCTTAAAGCAAGATCTAGAAAGGAGGTTCCCAGGATGGAAAGTGTTTACTCAAGGGATTTCTGGTGGAAAGTGAAAAGTGGAATCACTCTTTCTCAGCTACACATGAAAGAAAATACTCATCTGACTCATGGATAGCTGGATAGATGACTGGAAAATATGGCGATGTATTGATATGCTTATCATCGCAAAAATGCCATTTGATCCTCCTACTGATCCATACTTTCTTGCACAAACAGTTGGGATGCGAAATAACTTCGAGGAATATAGCTGTCCTCTTGCAATAAATACCGTGAATACTCTCATCTGAACAGTGAAAAACAATAATCCTGATATACAAGTATATTGTCTTGATGATCGCCTTGAAAAAACTCTTTGGGGAAATACAATACGAGGCGAGATATTATAGAGAGTGTCTACTGATAAGTGTATATTAGGAGAGAGATTTTATACTTTTCAATAAAAAAGTACCTTCAATATTTGCAAGAATAAAGGGAAAGTGTTATCCTCATGGGAGTATTATTATACTTTCTGAATATGGCTAACGAAAACCAGGAAACACCCGTTACTCCTGAGACATCAAAGGATTCATCATTTATTTCTCAAGAATGAAATAAAGTCGATGCGATTTATAGTGATTTCTTTCAGGAAACAAGTGATGGAAAGATTAGCGTCGGTTCAAAAGCAAAAAAATCAGGACTCGAGATATTTACGACTGTTCTTTGATTTATTGTACCTATTACAGTAGTTATTGCTGTCTTTGGATCTATTCATGTATTTCTCAGAACGCAGGAAACCTCAAATCTTGTTGAGAACTATCAATTCCTCTGTCCATACATGAATTATGGTGTGAATCTCGAAGCAGGAGATAGATGATGTAAAACTATCACTGCTATAAATACACAGTATGTTGATAAGGAGAAAACTCTTCAAGAAGATATACTCAAAAAGCTCAATGAATATATTCCTATTAAAATTAGCAAGAACCTCATTGCGACTTCACCCGAACGAAAATTCATCGTTCAGGCATACGCACATAAGGTGCGAGTAGATGAAATTATCTCAAAATTCGATGAACTTGTTCAAGAATCTCAATATACATCATGACCGAATATAGAATGTAAAGGAATTAGCATCAGCAAGGACTGAACTCTTTCTACTCTTTGTAATATCTATGGAAAAGATATTGGGGCAGATGACTCAAATGGTAGACTTGGATCAGCTCGTATTGAAGCAATGAATTTTATAGGTGAACTTTCTAATACATCAAAGAATCACTTTATTTTCTTAAACCCGCCAACATCACTCTCAATAGAAAAAATTGAAGGCAACGGTCTTTTTACTACACGTACGACTATTCCTGTTCAAGTTAAATATTTTTCATTGTCAGAAAAATCATAATACATTCTCTTTATGCTTACTAATTCTCAAAAAGAACATCTCACCTATACAGCAATAGGACAAGTTATAACGCTCATTGTCATATGAGTATGGGGCTATTCGTACATACTCCCCTGACTCGATACTATCAACGCTGCAGTTGCTACGACAAATATAAGTGTAGAGAAGTATACCAAAACTGTGTCAGATGGACTATCATTCGAGGAAACAACTGGACTGGCAGGTAAAATGACGGAATATGCTGAACTCCTAAAAATCATGAATAGTGATATAGACAATAGTCGAAAAACAATAGCAAAACCATCATGAGAGCTAAATTATCTCGATTGGCTCAAGAAGGTGATAGTTAATAGTTCAGAAGATCGTGATATTCTTTCTCAACAAAAAGAAATTCTTAATAGTATCATCCCTACGCTCAGTCCTATTTCCTGAAATATAGAAGAAGATAATATTGATCTCAAGTGATTCATCCGGTTCATGGAAACAAAGATTATTAAGCAGTTTAATATTGAAAGTACGATGGTTCTCGGACTTCAGTGAATACTGCCTTGAACGAAGGAAGAGTGAGTCCCTGAAACTATCGGTACTATGGAAATACAGATTGCTTTCAAGTGAAAAAATAAGAACATCTCTGACTTCGTCAACTATATTAATACCGCATGAGATCCCACTCTTTTGATGGATAGTGGAACTACCCTCACTCAACTTCTTCCCAAAGATAAAATACCAGGAGTCATGAGCAATCCTCTCATTACCCTGACAAGTTTTAGTCTAGAAAATCCAATTGATGAAAAGAAGCCTGACGATGATAACTCATGACGAGCAACGATCAGATTGTATTTTAGAGGAATTGGGAAGGATGATGTTGCTTACCTCAAAGAAAATATTAAGTGACGTGAAGAAACGCTATGAAAGAGCCTTGAAGGTGCTATCACTGACTGTAATGGTAAGAGACCCCTGTGTTGAGACAGGTGGAAGCTCTTGGAAAGTTTCCAAATAAAATTCCAAGAATATAAGGGTTGAATAAACTACTCTCAAGGAAGTACAAGTAATAGTCCAACTGATCAGATATACATTCAAGCAAACCGAGCAAAAGTCCTTAAGAGCCTTGAATGAGAATTCAATGAAATTGTAACCGAAAGATAAATCAAACACTGAATATTATGGCAACTAGCTCAATCGAAATCCTTAAGGAACAAATATACAAATGAGAAAACATATGACAAATCTGTGATCTCATGATCATCGGTGCGGTCGAAATGGGAAGCTCTGATATCCACATTGAACCACTGACTCATATCGTTCGACTCAGATATCGTGTCGATGGAAGTCTTCGAGAGATACTCGAGTACCAAACATTTTTGCACCAACAAGTTGTCGCACGCTTCAAGATTATGGCGAATCTCAAGATCGATGAATCACGAATCCCGCAAGACTGAAGAATTTCCACGGTAATCAATAATAAAGCACTTGATCTCCGAGTTTCCACTCTTCCAACTGTTCACGGTGAGAAAATCGTTATGCGTATTGTTGATAAGAGTAAGAAAATCCCTGACCTTTTCGAGCTATGAATCGAGGGACACAACAAAGATCTTCTCGAAAAAGCTATTTCTCTCCCAAATGGTATTATCATGACATCATGACCAACAGGATCATGAAAGTCAACAACACTCTATTCTTGTCTTTCGAAACTCAATGCCCCCGATGTAAACATCATGACCCTAGAAGATCCGGTTGAAAGTCAGATCGATGGACTCAATCAGTCACAAATGTTCCCAGATATTGGATACAATTTCGCCTACTGACTTCGTACTGCCCTTCGTCAAGATCCAGATATTATCATGGTTTGAGAAATACGAGATCATGAAACCATCAATGTCGCAATTGAGGCAGCTCTCACTGGTCACCTTGTCGTATCAACAATCCATACGAATTCAGCTGCAGAAACAATTACTCGTATTCTGAATATGGGAATTCAGTCATTTCTTCTTCCCGCATCGATCAATGCAATTATCGCACAACGATTGATTCGAAGACTCTGCAAATGTAAAAAAGCAGTAACGATGCAAGAGCTTGATTCTCATGTCCGAAGTCGTGTAGAGAAAGCTCTCAAAAGAACTCGGAAAGAGGAACTTGTCAATCGCATCTCTCCTGAGATCCTTCAAAAACCTTTGTTCTATCAAGCAGTAGGCTGTGCAGAATGTGATAATATTGGTTACAAAGGGCGTGTTGGTATCTATGAAATTCTCGAAATTACGCCAAATATCAAAAAGATGATTATTGATGGTGCAAGTGCAACCATCATCAATGATGTCGCCATTGATGATGGGATGACTTCCCTTGAACAAGATGGTATCATCAAGGCATTGAATGGAAAGACATCCCTGGAAGAAGTCTACGCAGCTGCAAAAGAAAATAGTTAAATTTATATCCTCTCTCTCCCTCTATGGCAAATACTGCTACTGATCTCGTCATCATGGACATCAAAGAATGAGTCCAGGAAAAACAGAAAGACGATATACTGAAATATATTATTGGTGTCCTTTTCAAAAAATGAAAAATCGGACTGCGTGATAAAGTAATATTCTTTCGAATCATGGCAACCATGGTGAATGCAAATCTCACTGTCCTGAAGAGTCTCTCGGCCCTCAGGAAGCAAGAAAAGAATAAACACATGGTCGATTTCTATAAGTTCATGATTGAGAAGGTACAGTGAGGATCAACCATGCATGATGCAATGGAACAGTATTATGGATGTTTCTGAGATGCTGAAATATCAATCATCGAAGCAGGTGAACGAACAGGAAAGCTCAATCAAGCACTTATACAGATTGCTGACCAGACAGAGAAAGTCGACTCAATCACACGAAAAATCAAAGGTGCTATGACCTACCCAATTCTCCTCATTGTGGGTATGGCAATATGTGTAACGGTCTTGATGGTCAAGGTGATTCCGACGTTGACATCATTCTTCTGAGATCCCGAAAAACTTCCCGATGCAACAAAGTATATCTTGAATACAAGTCATTTTTTTCAAAACAATTGGTTCCTTATTGGAGCAACTTGTTCGATATCTTACTTTATTCTTATTATCTGGAAAAAGACGAAAGAAGGAAAATACCGTTGGGATTCAATGATACTCCATGCTCCAATTTTTGGTCCACTCCTGAGAAAGGTAACGCTTTCACGATTTGCACGAGTATTTTCGAACCTCATTGGAAGTGGTGTCTCCGTAGTGGAAGCCATTCGTATCGTCGCAAGTGCGGTGGGAAATGAAGTCTATCACCAACGACTTCTCCTTCTCAGAAATGATGTGAAAAATGGTATGAAGATGGCGGAATCACTCGAGGATGATCCACTCTTTCCTGATCTCCTTATCTCAATGCTTCGAGTTGGTGAAGAGACTGCCCAGATCGGTGAGACGATTATCAAGATTGCTGACTTTTATGATGATGAAGTTGATATTGCTATTGGTAGTATCCAGAAGATGATCGAACCAATCATCCTCTGAGTGATGGCAGTCGTTATTGGTTTTATCGCTGTTGGTATCTTCCAACCGATCATGAATCTTGCAGGATCAATTTCTTGAGGCTAGATAACTCTCGTTCTGAATTTCACAGAAAAATGCAGATTGAAAGATTTGCATTTTTTTTCATTTCTTTTATACTCCCGCCGAAATGTTGTCAGCATGATCGCTGACTACCTTTTATTTTTACTTTTTACTTTCATAGTATGCATACGATCGAAGCAAAGATCCGTACAGAGAATGCTCGAACAACCCGCGAAAACGGTGATATCCCAGCAGTCGTGTATGGCAAGGATGTCCCTTCGACCAACGTTGCGGTAGGAACTTCTGAGTTTATCCGCCTGTTTCGAGAAGTTGGGCAGAATCATGTCTTCACTCTCAAGGTAGAGAAAAAATCCTATTCTGTTCTCATTCAGGAACTCCAGAAGCATCCTGTCACAGGAAAGCCACGACACATTGACTTTCTCACGGTTGATATGAAGGCAGAAGTACATGTGAAGATCCCGGTAAAACTCATCGGTACTTCACCAACAGTGATCGAAGGTGGTCAAATTCATCAGTCACTTGAAGCGATCGATGTGAAGTGTCTCCCTGGAGATATCATCGATGCATTCGAACTCGATATTTCATCGCTCGATCACATGGGAAAAACACTTCATGTGAGTGATCTCATAGTGGATACCAAAAAATTCCATGTTCTCTCTCATACAGAAGAAGCAATCGTCTCGGTCCATGCACCGAAGGCACACAAGGAAGACACAGATACAACCTCAGTCGCTGATGTTGCAGTCGCAACGACGAAAGAACCAAAAGCTGAATAATTCCTCTCACCGCCTTCGGGCGGTTTTTTCTTGCATTTTCGAGAAAAACTCCTACATTCTTCCTATTCAATATTCCTTTCTTCATTTTTATTCTTCGTCTTTCTTTTCTGTCCTAATACTTCGTCTATTTCTTTTAGTCTTTTCTCATGATCATCAAACTCGTCGGTTCTGGACCAGAACTCGAAAATCTCCAAAATCTCGTACAGCAATCTCTCACTGAACTCGCACTCGCGGATAGCGTGAAGATCGAAACCACCGACGATTCTGCCTATAAGATGGAACTCGGTATTACTGAGAATCCAGCTCTCGCGATCGAAGAAGAATCGATCGAATTCCGTGATATGATCTTCCAAGGAGAAGTCCCAGCCTATGAAGAGATCAAAAGTATGTTCATCTCCATCCTCGGCGATGATGAGGATCATGGGGGAGGATGATGTAGTACAGAGTGAGGATGTGGTACTTGTGATAGTGGATGTCACTAATCCATATCGTCAAGTGCAATATCTTGCAGGAAAATGGAAAGAATGCTACTCTAAATGGGTAGTATTTTCTTCTTATGTACACATTCAAAACAACACAACATATTCGCATTTATTCCTATATACCAGAATCACCTGGGGCAGCTAATAAACACGAAAGAATTTATGAGGAAACAAGAAATCTAGGACTGATTGAGGCATATTCCCTAAGAATTGCCGAAGTTCTTGAAAAGAATCCTGATTCTGAAACTGCAATACAGAAAACTCTGGCTGAAATGTCTGAGTCTATTATCTGAGATCCAAAAAATATGAAAAGACTTCTCGAGAAAATTTCGGATATTACTACTGCGGATTGAAGATCAAAAACGAATCTCATGCTTCTCCTCATGGAAAAACACGGCTGACTACTTTGAGATAGTGAACTCTTGACAAAAGTAGTTGATCTAAAAAACCGTATGCAGTCTGAAGACGTACATATCCATGCACAAGCATTTCTCGGAACACATGCTCTTCGTTCAGCTATGGGATAAAAATGTAAAAATTATGTATCAATAAGAGATCATAGAAATATCTGGATATCTATACACCTCACCCCAAGGATCTCTGCCTTGGATTTTTTTGATCCCGCATCAGATCCGACGATGAGGTAGTCGAGTTTCCCTGTCACACTTGTTCGTACTTCCCCACCGTATTGCTCGATGAGTTCATGGATTTCATCTCGAGAGATTCACTCGAATGATCCTGTAACACAGAAGCTTTTTCCAAAAATTTGAGAATTCCCATTGTGTCATTCATGTGAAGGCAGGGATCTTGTCTCTGATATCTGTATATCGAGCTCATGCAAGAGCCGCTCAATGAGGAGGCTATTCTCTTCAACATAATCAACAAAAGCACGTGCCGTCTCAGGTCCAATATCCTTCACTTCGAGAAGATCTTCTTCGGTAAGTGAGAAAATAGTCTGGATAAGAATATATTGCTGTCATTGCGAGGGAAAAGGTGAATCCGAATGAAACGACGAGAGAAATCCCCCTGGGGGGCGAAGCAATCCAGTGTTATTATTTTCTGAAACCTGGATTGCCACGTCATCACTCACAGACACAGAATGATTCCTCGCAATGAAGGAACTAGCAATAAGCCTCGCTGTCTTTTTCCCTACATTCGGTATACCGAGCGCGACAAAGACTCGATCGAGCGTCGTATGACGAGACTTCTCAATCGCTTCAAGAAGATTATTGACGGATTTCTTCTTGTATCATTCGAGAGTGAAGAAGTGCTCTCGATAATTTCTCAGATGAAAAATAGAGACAAAATCCGTCACCCAACCGAGCTCGAGAAAGAGTTCTATCTGTTTGGTCCCAAGTCCATCGATATTGAGTCCCTGTTTTCCGACAAACATCTCGAGTTGTCACTGGATCTTGGCTGGACAGTGACGATTCGGACA
>JANPGO010000096.1:0-4847 GCA_031423995.1 Candidatus Altimarinota bacterium
TGGAATCTCCAGGGTGAGATGCAGGGGGCTCCACATTTTACGACCAATCCCTGCATGCACCTACGCACATGGCCACTCGAGAACTGGCGAGGACTCCTCTTCTCTGGGAAGCACGATGTCACGAAGGATCTCGCAGATGTCGGATATATCGATGTCATGAATTTCGAGTCGTATCGATACCATCACACTGAGTACCATACTTGTCACTATAACTGGAAGAGCTTCATGGAGGTCTATGGTGATGACTATCATGTTGCTCCATTCCATCCATGACTCACGAAGATGGTGACACTCAAGGATCTCAAAGTTGTCACAGGAGAAAACTGGCATATACAGACGGTATGAGCTGGAGAACACCTCGAAGCCAAGTCGACCCGCATCTATGAGGCATGGCGAGCGAAATGCCTCAAACACGGGAATGGTAAGCTCCCTGAATATGGTGCCATCTGGTTCGCCTACTATCCGAATATCATGGTTGAGGTCTATCCCTATACGATGACCGTCTCGACGCTCCACCCGATCTCACCATCTGAGACAATGAATATGATCGAGTTCTTCTACCACCATGATGTCAGTGAGGAACTCATCCAGGCTGAGCAGGCTGCTTATATGGAAACAGCTGTAGAAGACGATGATATTGCTGAGCGTATGAATACTGGACGGAGTATCCTCATGCACGAGGGAAAAACCTGGTGACACCCAGAAGATGAACTCTCAGGGCCATACCATCCCCATCTCGAGGCAGGGACAGGGCATTTTATGGAGTGGTGGAGGGGGAGGATGAATTAACTCTATTTATAGAATCACCTTGTTAACCTTTCACAAATAAGACTGTATTCTTTTCGACTTGAAGGATTCGTCTGATAATCTCTCGAGAGCTTATTAAGATGATTTATATCTTCTTGTGTTGCAGTACAATGAAAGTAGAGAATTCATCATGATTGTCGCGATTGTACTACTCATCTTCACATATTTCCATCTCGGGGATCATCTTCTTCATCAGGACAGAGAGATGCTCGTTCACGATAATCGAATCAGTATTCGTTTTCAGAGTGTTTTGCGATCGTAATAGGTATAAATGTCAGTCACAATTGCAAACTGAGACTATCCGAATACCTAGAAATATAGAGTTTTCCTACTGGCGAGCCACTTGGACCAAATAACACTGTAGGAGGATAAAATCATCTTCTATAAAATGTGTCAGCTTTATTTGCACTAACTATACCTGTTAATCTTCATTGGTACTTTCCTACGAATGAGCTGAGCAATCACCCTGGATCAAGTTCACCATTTTTTCATACGACAAGACGTATAAACTCTATTCTTTCTGGTGAAATAGGAAAATCCTCCAGAAGATACTGAATTTTTATTAAAATCTGATTTCTTAAGTCCAAATTCTTATATTTATCAGTGAGCGATATTTCTCAATGAGACACATATCGGTCTAAAGTACGTTGTTCTAGCATGATATTACAATAATACGTTTTTTAGAATTAAAGCTCAGATTCGTAGCTGGACCAAGTCATCGAATTAATTCAATAGTAGTATTAGGGAATTCTCTCATAAGTTTCTCTCATAGATTGGATGCAGATGCTCAACTATCATAGTATTTATAGTGAATTCTGAATTTTACATTAACTCCTGAAGCAAGGAGATTGGATACTGGAACTCGAGATCCATTAATAAGATCTGAATGAATTTTATCTGAATCTTCATCAGCATCAATTTGTTCGAATGAAATTCAAAGTACGGAATCTCATATCATTGAGGATTTGAGGGTAACATCTCAGTATACTCAGCTAACTTCTGGAGCCATATGTAATACCGTTGGATCTATAGCTGTTCACACAAATTGAACATCAATTTTACGATATTTATCTTTCAGGATTTTTGCCACAGCCATAGAGACACGAGGGTCAAAAGCATCCTTAGGTACATAGAACTGAAGAGTTTTATAGGCATTCTGTCAACCTGCATATTTATCCAATAATACAGAAACTCTGTCAACAACTTCCTCAATACATCGAGTAACTGGATGATTTTTGATTCATGCCTTATCATGATCTGCCACTGGACCTTCACGGAACTCTGAAGGTTGGACGATCCAGAGTCCTGAATGATCAGGAAAAGGACAGATATCAGGTGTATGAGAACTGCCTTCTTTTTTATAGGTAGTTGCTGTCACAACTACCATTCATCTTTTTTCGAATGCTTCCTTAATTTTTTCTAGAGCTTGACCTGAATCTGAGAGATCATCAGCAAGTAAGATTCTAGAACCCTTTGGAAGTCACTCACAGATTGCACCTATTTCTGTTTCCGAGAACTGTAGTATTCATTTATTCCCGTCTGAATCATAGGCCGAAGCATGAACATAGTGAAGCGGACGATCAATAGTTCTTGCGATCTTTGCTCCGAGATTCACTCATCAAGATGGGAGTGTAACTACGAGATCAAATGGCTTGGCCTCATGTGCTTGTTTTACGAGGTCAACGAGTTTATTCTCATTTATTTCTTGTTGTTCATAGGAGTAATACACACGCAGTGTATCGTCATTTGCAGCCTCGCCCTTCCACGGAGTTCATCGAACGAGTATTCATCCGGCTTTTATGAGGTCTGGATAATCATCGATGAGAGATTTGATTTCTAGTTCTAAAATATCTTCTGGATTATTTATAGGTAATAAATGTGATTGGCGTTCTACTCGGTTGTTCATAAGGAGATAAAATTACAAAATCCAATAAAATCTAGAGCTATACTATTTCACTTGATAGAAGATCCTGAATAACCCTAGCTCTCCTTTCTATATTCGTAGGATCTAGTACTGAAGACATGAGTGTTCGTACTTGGTCTCATGTAGCATATGTACGAATAGGATTATCGAAAGCCACAGATTGATGTCATTCTACAATTCTAACTTCACCTCAAGGTAAAGTAAAAAGAGTTACTGGAGTTTATCATAATTGATCATTCATTCCCATGATATGAAAATATATTTTGTAAATAAACTTCACTGGATTTTATGTTTTCGTATATTTTTGTCAAAAGATTTTTTCGTGGTAAATAAATTTCTATCTTGAACTTGACATAGTTAATTTAAACTATATAAATTCTCATAATTTCCTATAAATATTATTTTTATAACTTTCTATGTCGCTCACATACGATAGACAACTACACTGTTTCCTCGAACCAGTATCAGAGAGAGTGGATTTATCTTTCCAATGATTCGATATTCAATGACCTCGATTGTTCTGAGAATTGGTCGAGTATATCATAAAAGGATGTCCTGCGGATAAGTCATGCATGGTATTACTGCGTCCTGCTATACGACAACATTTCGGGGAAAAAAGAATAAGGGCTGAGGAAGTTCCCGATTTTTGTATGGATATACTGGGAATAACCCCACACAGTGAGGACGAGAAGGCTCTCCTGGAAAGAATACAATCCATTCATAAGCTTTTGGAAATACAATCTCATAGCAGATAGAAGATTGTATTTATTTGGGAAATATATATAATTCACAGGTTTGGTCACTATATCCATCACCCCCTCTTTCTATGCGTATCGATGAAGATATCAAGCTCGATTATGCCGATGTACTCCTCCGTCCGAAACGATCGACACTCACCTCCCGCAAGGATGTCATCCTCGAACGAGAATTCACATTCTACCACTCACCAAAGGTCTGGAGATGAGTCCCGATCATGGCGGCGAATATGGCAACCAGTGGGACTTTCTCGATGGCACGAGCCCTCTCAGAATACAAACTGATCACCACATTTCACAAGTACTATACGATCGAAGAATATCGTGAATTTTTCCAGACATTCGACGCTCCTGACTACATCGCCTACACACTCGGTATCAGAGATGTGGACCTCAGTCAGCTCAGAGCGATGCAGGAGGCGGGACTGATGGCGAAATTCTCCTTTATCTGTCTCGACGTCCCGAATGGCTATATCCAGAGATTCCTCGAAGTGATCAAGCTCGTACGATCGGAATTCCCTGAGCACATCATCATCGCAGGGAATGTCGTAACCAATGAGATGACCGAAGAAATCATCCTCGCAGGTGCGGACATCGTGAAGATCGGGATCTGACCAGGATCGGTCTGTACAACTCGAAAGGTGACGGGCGTTGGCTATCCCCAACTCTCAGCCGTGATCGAATGCGCAGATGCAGCCCATGGGATCACGAGTCCTCAGAATGGAAACTGTGGGCTCATCATCGCCGATGGTGGACAACAATTCCCGAGCTGTATTGCAAAAGCATTTTGTGCTGGAGCCGACTGGAATATGTGTGGAAGCCTCTTCTCAGGATATGATGAAAGTGGTGGGAATCTCATCGAGAAAGGCGGAAAGCAATACAAGGAATATTATGGAAGCTCATCGAATAAGGCGCTTCTCGATAACTATGGGAAAAAGGAGTCTCACCGAGCCAGTGAGGGAAGATATGTCCTCATGCCGTACAAATGAGCCGTTGGGAATTTTGTCCAAGATCTCTTCGGGAGCCTCAGAAGCACTGGGACGTATATATGAGCTGGGAAACTCAAGCACTTTTCAAAGTGTACGACATTTCTCCGAGTGAACCGCCAACTCACCACTTACCTCGAGAAATACGAAGTGTAGAAACCTACATTCTAACACCAAATGCAACTTTTTAGACACTCTTTCATCAAAATAATGGATTGGAGTAAAATAGAATGACTTCTATTTTACTTTCTTACTTTGTTTCGGTATATGTCTCAACTCACAGAACATGAACTTTATAGTATAGAAGATAAGATTCGAGAATGATTGAAAGATGTGAAGGTAGCAGAGTATATTCATCGAGATAAGTCAGTTATA
>JANPGO010000097.1:0-7195 GCA_031423995.1 Candidatus Altimarinota bacterium
ATTTTTGGTCATATAGTCTGGTATACAATCATATGCATTTCCATACAATAATTGCTCAGATAATGAGTTCGAGATATCTCCAGAATGGTTCAATGTCTAACATAATTTATAAATTATAATAACTTATTTCTTCTTACAGAACTTATTGTCGACATATTTCTTGTAGGATTTTCCTGTCTTTTTGGATTTCACGAGGGTATAGCATTCTCACTTCTTCCCGAGGGTATACTTCGTCGCAGCAGAGATGTCGATGACCGGAAATGCAAGGGAAGCGATCAGAATGAGTGTGAGAAGGAATTTCATAAAAGAAATAGATAAAAAAACTCCCCGCTTCTTGCGAGGAGTAAGATTCCTGCATACGCAGGAATGACATACAATCAATTACAAGAAGATCGGGAAGAGGAGAGATGTGCTCGTACCAAGTTGTGCGACCATAGAGGTTGTGAAGTATAGATTCGATTATATGAATTTTTTCTTTTTGGCAAGATTTTATGGAGTGATCGTGCTGTGGAGTTCTATCTCATCGGACGTTTTCCCACGACTCAGGGAACTGACCATATACATCGAACCCATGAGGACCATCATGGCAATGAACTGACTCAGAGTGAATATCTGATGATTGTAAAAATAGTCAATTGCCACTGCGACGATCGGCCAGGTGAGTTCGAGGATCGCGGATACATGCACGGGAGTCGACTTCAGCCCACGATAGTAGATATACATCGCGACGAGTCCGGTCGAACAGGCGATAAATGTGAGATACATCCACTCAGTATTCGTCGGTACACGGAAGCTCGTTCTCCAGTCAGGAATCAGGACAAGCCCTACAGCAATGATACAGGTAGTGAGGGCGAATCGGAGCATCGTGATAACTTCGGGATGATGGTTATGGAGGAGATATTTCGAGAAATTGGTCGACGAGCCCCATGTGGCAGCAGCGCCGAGAGCATAGAGTGTAGCAAGGACTTGCTTCTGTCCATCGGATGTCATGGAGACGCCATGCGGGAAGGTGACGAAGTATCCAGCGATGAGGGCAAATCCGATAAAAAAATAGGAGAATTTTGGAATTTGTTCTTTCCCGAGAATCATCGCGAGCCCTATTGCAAAAATTGGTTGGAACTTCTGGATGAGGATCGCAACAGAGAATGGGATGAATCCAACTGCTCCGAGTGCCATCGTGAAGAGGAGTGTTCCTATCACTCCTGAGAGGAGAGAAACAGTGAAGATTGAGTTTTTTTCTTTTTTCGTGAAGTGTGCTTGCTTGTATGTCCTCAGGGCAAAAGGTGTGATGATTAGAAATCCGAGAATATGCTCGAAGAAGATGAGTGTGGAAGGAGGAAGTCCATAGAGTGAACTGCGGATGAGTCCGTCGAGTGCCCAGAGAGTTGCCGCGATAATGATGAAGAGGGGTCAGAAGTTCATATGAAAGATATTGAGTTGCTAGATTGGTGTTGCTGGAGTGGATTTTTCTTAAGGAGTTATACTTGATTGATCTGATTTATATCATTCCTTTGTATCCGTCATCCTGAGTGAAACGATCCGTTCTCCGTAGCACTGCGAAGGACGAAAGGATCCAGAGAATCAGAAACCTGGATTCTCACCCACAATGGGTGTACTGACTATCACTTCCGTTCAGAATGATGAAATACGAGTGCTATTCAAGTAAAATACTTTATACGGAGAGGAGTCTTTTTATACAATTCCTCGCCTCCAGAGTCTTCCTGCGAGGATAGCGATCGTGATGATGATGACGGTACACATCGCACACAGGGGACAGAAGACTCAGACGATGAATTCTTGTGAGATCACATATCCATTGAAGCATATTCCTCCGAGTGCCATGACAGTGAGGATCTTGGCTTCAGTGATGGATTTTCGTATGTATCCTGAGAGCGCGAGGAGGACGAGGATAGGATAGACGATAAGGGCAATCATCGGAAAGGCGACCTTGAATTCACCGATCGAGAAAATAATAGCACGAGGATTCTCGAGGATGCCACTACACGAAAATGTACTCGAGAGGTCACAGGGCATATTTTGCAGAGCAGTAGCATTCACCCCGTTCCAATATTCATACGCAGGAATCGAGAGGTAGGTGGCATTGAATACTCAGATACAAGCGAGGATGAGGATGATGAGGTAGGTGCGCATAGGAAGAAAATTATGAGATATATACTATGAATCATGACCGACATTCCATCGAATCTCAGAAAAGACTAGTCCATCTCTGATACTCTCAAGTGCTTGGAGGACATAGGGGACAACTCTTTCATCCTTGAGGGCATCGATCGAGAGAAAGATCAGTTCCGAGCATTTATCGATTTCGTTATTTGAGATGATTCCAGTATAGCTCTCTACTTCGAAAAAGGTATTAAAATAGGTCATCCCGTCATCTGTATTGATACTCTGTTGCGTAACCGATACGTGGAGTTTAGTAGCTATTATCCCGATCTCTTCCTCGAATTCGCGGATCATGGCTTTGGTCACAGATTCTCCTGACTCGACATGACCCGCAGGAAGGGAGAGATATCCATCGAGGTGTCAGGTATTGGATCTTCTCGAGAAGAGGATTTCTCATTTTTCATTGCGTATGATGCCGAAGACTGCTGCGTAGAATTCTGGTTGTCGCATAGTTAATAAGTTCATTCTTTGATAATGGTATATTGTGGATCTTCTGGATTCCATTTTTGAGGAGCTTTCACTATCTCATACCAATGTGGAGAGTAGTTTAGCGTGACTTTATAATAGTCATTTGGACACAACTTTCCAGTACATGTATCAGGATAAAACCTAATTTCAACATAGTGTCCCATAAACCCGACTCGTGCATGACTATAGGTTTTTATAGGGAAATATTTCAATATCTCACGAAATGTAAGTTGCCAAAACATCCGAGTAATTTTCTTTTTCTGACAGTCATACTGGTAAAAAGAGTAATCATCGTAGAACTGTCATCATTGAGAGTAAATATCTGACTGACGAACCATATAATAGAGTACATCGTAGGAATCACCGACGATCATATGTGTGTATCATTCTGTATAGGCTCTTTTCAGACCTGTGACGACTATACCCGTTGAACTTCATTCCATATAGTTATCAGGTGACTGGCAGGCTTCTTCTTTGGATATTTTGGAACCCGCAAAGATCCCTCAGACTGGAAGAAGTATCGATACAAAAACAAATGTAAGTCAATGAAAGAATTTTTTCATAGTTATTGTTCATTTTTCATTTTTCACTCTTCATTCCCTCTCAGATAGTCCTCTCCCTTCATCGTGATCTGCCTTCCTCTTGGTGTTCGCTCGATGAAGCCGATCTGCAAGAGATAGGGTTCGACCACATCCTCGATTGTTGCGACTTCTTCGCCCACGACTGAGGCAAGCGTCGAAAGTCCGACAGGACGTCCATGGAATGACTCCATGAGGTGCCTCATGAGTTTTCGGTCGAGGATATCGAGCCCGAATGTATCGACCCCGAATCCATCGAATATCGCCTCGCATTCACTCTGTTTCTCGATCGACCGACCGACGGTTGCATAGTCGCGGAGGATTTTCACATAGCGGTTTGCAATACGTGGCGTCCCACGAGAACGTTTTGCGATCGAGAATATAGCCTCTTCCGACACGCTCGAGTATCCGAGAATGCGAAATGATCGTCCTACAATCTCAGCAAGATGATGTGGCTCATAGAAGTCGAGTTTCAATACATTGCCAAATCGATCACGGAGAGGATTCGACAGGCTCGAGAGGCGAGTCGTGGCACCGATGAGGGTGAATCTCGGGATATCCATCTTCACACTCGTCGCACCTGTCCCATTCCCGATCATGATATCGATCTGGAAGTCCTCCATCGCGGAGTAGAGAATCTCCTCGATCTGGGGTCGGAGTCTATGAATCTCATCGATGAAGAGGATCTCTCCTTCAGTGAGGCTCGTGAGGAGTGAGATGATATCTGATTGTTTCTCGACAGCTGGTCCACTCGTACTCTTGATAGGAGCACCCATCTCATGGGCGATGATGGTCGATATCGTCGTCTTCCCGAGCCCTGGGGGACCATAGAAGAGGATATGCTCGAGGGATTCATTTCGGATCTTCGCTGAGTCGATCGCGATCGTGAGGTGTGCCTTCATCTGATCTTGACCCACATATTCAGCAAGTTTTTTTGGGCGTAGAGAAATCTCCGAGACGATATCATCATCCTGGACTTTCGGTGAGACGGTTCGGGTGATATCAGGAATAGAGGTGGACTTGATGGACATAGTGAGAAAAAATCAGGCAGAGAATGCCCCAAGTATATGCAAAATCCACAACGAGGCAAAGAGAAAATAGAATGTAAAATGCAATAAAGTCAAATAAAAAGTTGACAAAAAAATATAAGTATTATTATATATCCCTCTATATATTTTCATGAATCCTCAACCAATTCATATGCAAATTGAGGAATCCTATAGTCTTTCCCCCCTTTGACAAGAAAGACTTCTTTTTCTGTGCAAGTGATACTATCCAGAAGAACAGAGGCAGATATGAATTGCATACGGGATAGCTATCCGAGCTCATCAGAATCAAAGAAGAAAGTCATGAGAAGCATACATAACTCATATAGAAAGTGTAGTTCAGAATATCGATGAACACCATAATGTACATAACCAAAAAATAACTGCCGAAGATATAATCGTCGCTATTCTCCATGATGTCATAGAAGATCACCCAGAATATTTTGAAGAGATATATCGCACTTTTGGATATAATATTGTCTATCGCATTATTTGTCTTTCGAAGCCGAGCAGGGAAGTTTTTGATAAATGGAATCGATGTATTCCAAAAAAACAAAGACCAGGACTAAAAGGAAATCCTGTATACCAACTTTGGAGTATTGCTACGGAAATTCAGTATCCAGAAAATCTTGCTCAGGTGATTCGGGCCCAATCTGTAGTTACTTCGTACTACGGTTCTCTCCATCTAGATAATGAATACATGGTGCAAATTTATGATATCATGAACAATATTCGGACAGAATATCTATCTGAGTTACATGTAATTTCTGTAGGCGATGAAGTACCAGAAAAGAGGAAGAAACTCTATAAGAAAAAATGGCAGGAGTATATTGCTGCACTTCAGCTTCTTTTTATTTCAGTGGAGAATTTTCGGGTAAAATTCGCAGATAAGATACATAACCTTTCAGATATAGAGTATAGAAAATCATTTGATACCAATGATGAGGCTGAGATTCTTGCAAGGAAACGAAAAACAAGAAGTATCTTAAGGACGGTTCCTATATATCAGTTTCTTAGTAATTTGCATCAGTTTTCATGACTTCTTCCACAATTTCAGATTGCTGTTTCCAGATCACAAGCCTTAGACGCACTTATTTCAACTTAACTCATTTTCTCTCCAAAGAGCCAATTGTCTTGAGTCAGCTATTCACATTCTGAAGTATTGTTGGTCCTATGAGTTTCAATTCTGCATTCACGATCGGTTTTCCTGTCGTGATGATGACATTCTTCTCAGTTACTTTCACACTCTGGATATAGTCAAAGAGTGCTTCTCGTCCGAGTTTGATGAGAGATTTTTTTACCGCATTCCATGCGAGCGCCGTCTCGATATCACGGCGGTTGCGGTAGTCAGTATTGAAGTGAGAAAGGTTGATGAGTTGCATTATCTTTTATGCTGAATGATTCAGATTTCTTGTTTTCTTCTTTTTTTTGTCATTCCGTAGGAATCCCTTTGTAGCTCTCGTTATGAGAATAGATAGAATTCATTCTCATAAGATGATACTGAAAGAGATTTCTCGACTTCGTTTCACTTCGCTCGAAATGACAAAATGATGCAAGGAAGTGAGGAGTAAAATTTCGACGGAATTATTTTCTGTGAGTGATTTTCACGATCTCTCGTCCGACGGTCTGGTTCTCTCGACGGTAGAGGAGGCTTCCATGTCGAGTATTGAGTCACATTGATCCCGGAAGGAGATCGATCACGAGAAATCCACACTTCTCTATCACATCATAGATCTCAATGAAGTAGGAATAGGTACCATGCATGTTCCAGAACGGGAAGCTCATGACGATGCTCCCACAAAATTTCGCATCACGAAGTCAGGAGAAAAAATCCATATAGAGTGAGGCGAGTTTCTTCCGTTCTGACTGAACCTTGTCGAGGGTGATGTCGCGTGGACTCATCATCTCACCGAGATATCATTCACTCACGATGGAGAAATGTGTCTGTTCGTGAGTTGGTGAATTAGTAGATTTAGTGATACGTCCGATTCAGCTCTTGATCTTTCGAGCATCGAGGAGGAATGTATCGCTCTCGAAATCTGAGAAGTCCTTCGATGGCGTTCCTCAGACAGCCTTGATCCGCTCTTGCCAGACTCGTTCTTCCCGGATGAACTCAGCGAGACTCTGCTTGCTCGCGGCTACCATCTCGGGTGAGAGGTCACTCCCATAGATTCGGGTAATGCCCATATTCGCTGCTTCGATGAGCGTCGTCCCGAGTCCACAGAAGGGATCATAAATCCCCTCATCCCCTGACCCCTTCTCCTTCAGAGAAGGGGAACCAAAACCTCCCTCTCTTTTGGGAGAGGGTTGGGATGAGGTGGTTGCGATATTGATCATCATCTGCACGAGTTTCGGAGGCATCATCCCCACGACCATATCACGAGATTTTCCCGTATCTCGACGAGTATAAGCATCGATATCCTGACAGGCGAGGGTGATCGTGAGATATGTTCTTGGTTCTTGGTTCTTGGTTCTTGGTTCTTGGCTTCATTCCCCCTTTGATAGGGGGGTCATAGCAATGAGATTCAATTCAAGACCAGTTTTTCAGAGCCTCTCACGTTTGAAGACGGCACTGACGATATTCTCATTCTCTGTATTGACGAGGCGTGCTGAGTAGCCTCGTTCTTGGAGGGTTTTCTTGATCCTGAGTCCAATATTCGAGAGCTGGAAATCGAGTCCATAGGCTCCGAGTGCAAAAGTTATTTTTCATCATTTCCCATTTTCGTCATACTGAACTTGCGAAGTATCCAGTGACTTTTTTCGTAATTCCTGGATTCTTCGTTCCTCAGAATGACGGGAATGTGCATCTTGGATTTCTTGTATCACATCAGTTGGGAACCGTTTTGGATCGGACTCGCCAATTACTTTCATCACGCGAATAGATCCACCGATGGTGAGGAAACGCTTCTGAATCTGTTCATC
>JANPGO010000098.1:0-2298 GCA_031423995.1 Candidatus Altimarinota bacterium
CGTCGTGAGCGATATCTGCATGGTATCCCTTCGCTCGGAGATAGAGCGCGATATTCTCACTGATGGACTGATTATCTTCGATGATGAGGATTTTCTGCATACGAGAGAGTATACTGATCCTATATTAAGAGCAAATTAAAAGATAATTATTGGTTTATGAACTGGGATGAGAGAAGGTATCAAAAAACACCGCAATTGCGGTGTTTTTTTAGAATAGAGCATTATATGGCTATTTTAATTTTCGAGCAAATGAACCATGACAAAATCACTAGAATCCTGGGGAACAACATGCGATCGGATAACTCTACTATCACCTGGGCGAAAAATGACAACTGTATATTGCTCACTATCTTTGCAAAGATACGAGCCCGTAGTTTCATTTCTTACAGTATATTGGAAAGTATCAGGATCGGTGATATCCGTTCGAACAAATCCTGTAAATCAATATTTATGTGGATGTTCTGTCATATCTTTTTGCAGTTGTTCTTCGGTTGGGAGTCTCGCCTGAGAATTTTGACTGAGAAACTGATCCACCGCGCTGACAGACCAAAGAGGCGATTCAGATCACTGGATATAGAGAACTGTTGGTGCTAGTTTCGTTGCAGGAAGTTGTCATTTTGCAACAAATTCATCATCAAATCAATGAAAATATGTTGCATCTCCATATACAACACCTGTCTCTAGAATCTGGACTCCCTCGAGACGATCGAAATGATAGTTATATCTTCGTTCTGATCTTAATCCTGAATTATCTGGGAAAAATTTTGGTTCTCAAGGTCAATAGGGAAATTGTAGGCTTTGTGGAGAAATATTACCAGTCTTTTCAAGCTTTAGAGGATTTGCATCTGGTTCGGTCTCTGTCTCGACAGTTGCATACGGATTCCCAATATCACCAAATGGAACTGTAGTTCAATCCGGATTTGTTACTAATCATACTACCTTGTTTGCTGTATCCATTCAAAGGGTATCTGATCAATGTTGAATTCAAGAAGTAGATTTTACCGTATATGGTCAGGTTTGCACTATCATATAAAGAAGGTGAGAATAATACCTATTCATCGTACTCTTCTCTGTATTTTTTGTCAAAAAATCAACATCTTCTCAATCTTACCCAAACACCTCACTCCGACTCCCCTTCGACTGATAGAGTGAGCCATCATGACGGACGAGGACTCACTCGATCTCGGGAGTAGATTCGAGTCTCTCACAGGCACGTTCCCATGGCATGACCGAGAGCGCCGTCGCATAGCCATCGACGAGCATACCAGTATCTCACTCGATATAGGTCGCGACGACATCCTGAGCTGATGCTCCAGTATGTGGATCGATGAGATGATGATGATGGTTTCCCCACTTTCGCTTCGTGCCAGCACTACAAGCAAGGAATCGATCATCGAGCTCGATTACCCCGATGACTTCATCCGATCTGAATGGACTCTCAAGTCCGACATTCCATTTGCCTCGAGCATAGAGATCCCCTCAGAAGTTGATGAGGTAACGTGATTCCTCCCCTGAAAAGGGGAGGTTAGGAGGGGTTACACTATTATGTTCCTCTATTTTTTGGATCCAATTCTTGAGCGTTTCTTGGAATGATTCGAGATCTCATACGAGCTCAAGATTGGTAAATCTCAGAACATGAAGTCAGAGAGAATTCAGGAAATATGTTCTTCTCCTATCATATTCAATATTTTCCACATGACTTTCCCCATCAATTTCTATAACAAGTTGCAAACTGGGGGAATAAAAATCAACAATATATTCTCAGATTGGTTTTTGTCGATGAAACTTATGACCAAATTTCTCTCATCTCAGAAGAGACCACATTGTATTCTCCATGGTATTTGCTTGTTTTCTATTTTCTCTTGCATAGTTGAGTAGAGATGGATTATATTCTGTGTAACCCCCTCTGACTCCCCCTTCTCAGGGGGAGAATCGACACCATCATCATTCCATGATTTTCTCGATTCGTCATTTTTTTTTGGAGAATCATTCTATCATCTCCTCTATCACATCGAGAAGGTATCACTTCCCGACACCTCCGAATTCGAGTTCAACTCCTCTTCCAAGTATTACTTGTTCTCAGTCAAGTGTGATGTCACGATAATCCTCTTCTCTTTCTGTAGATTGTTCTCAAGAATTCTGGTCTCCTGAAACAGCCTGAACTCGTGTCGCAGGATTCCCATACCCGAGGTCGCGGAGCCTTTTTCCAACAGTCGGATCGAAGTATCCATCGGTCTTCTTCGCGAGATCGAGCGCGAAGGTGATCATATTTTTCCCATCGGTATCGAGTATTCCTCG
>JANPGO010000099.1:0-2154 GCA_031423995.1 Candidatus Altimarinota bacterium
TATACCATGCCATTCTCATATTTCGTATCCTTAAATCCTTCTATTGATTGCAGGAGGATATTAACGCTCTCATCAGAGTGAGTATCTACAACCAGTTCTTCGAGTTTTATATCTGTCATTGCATTCATAAACTGCGAAAATGTCACCGTGAACTCACCGACACCATCTGTCACGGTGAGTGTCCGATTTTGTTCATCGATTGCCTTAATTTCTATGTAGAAGTCTGATCATCATTTGACTTCCTTGGTAGTATATATCATTCCCTTCTGTGGCTTTTTGGGAAGAGAGAGGGAAGCTTGCAATGCTTCTAGGTCTTCAATAACATCATCTTCATCATAGTGGGTACTGATTCTATCTTCATCTTGGGATGATTGTCTTGATCGTATCTCATCTGCCGTCAGGACGTCTATATCACTATTCGGATCTCTGAGTAATGTCCAGAGTTTGACATATTCCATATCAATAGGTCATTTTTGACGTCATGCTGGTACCATTGCACCCTCATTCCCATCACTTGCCCAGTCATGGAAGCGGATACATCGTTCTTTTGCCCCAAAACCGCTCTTCTCAGCAATTTCATCAGGAAGTGGCATCATCCCTTCAATATCTGTATCCAGTATTTCGAGATATCCATAGATCATTTGTCCATCCCTATCCTTTCGAACAATTCGAATAAATGACCCTTTTTTTAGATTTTCTGAATTCTTGATCTTTTTCTGACCTTCTGTACCTGATGACATGGCGGAAATGTTCTCAACAAAACTTGAATGCCAATTTCATTGTGCATCTGGTTGTATATCGAGACCTTCTCGGTCATAGTGTGAGAGAAGGAGCTCTTTGTGAAGATTCGAAATTTGGTCATACATTACCTCCGTCAGTGGTGTATGTGTTGTACCTGATCGTACAAACATTCTCTTGATAAACGTATCATTTTCGAGATATTCCTCGACTGGTACTTCTATATACCACCCCTTCTCGAATGATTTTTTGAGAAATTGTTTTTTATCATCTTTCTCTACATCAGTACCAGTGATAAAATACTGTACTCAATAGAGAGATTCGATTCATGTTTTAACTTTTTCAAGGGCCTCCTCACGAGTGATGATACCAAGATCAACAAGAAATTTTGGTGTGATTGTAGGAAGAAACTCTTTGAGTATATCTTTCTTCACTTGCATCTTCAGATCAGTGGAGCATCAAGCCTTATCTATAAGTAAGAGTAATCTTCGTACATCATCTTTCGTGAAATCATTGTATATTCTCTTCCCATTCCCAGAATCTACAGTCCTACTTCCTGATTGTATTCTGAGAAGTGCTTGCCTATCTCCATCATCAAGATCTGTATTCTTGAGACCAAGTTTCTCTATAAATGACCAAGAATCTCTCTGAATGAATCAATCCATTCTTTCTTCAAAACAGTCACGCCTCAAGAGCTTCTTGAGAAGTAATGGAGATTTTATATATTTTTCTATATCTCTTCTATTTTGTTTTCGTATCCATTTATCAAGTATTTGGAGACTCTCAGCACCATCTGGAGTAGATGCCTTGAATGTAGTATCTTCAAAAAATGAAATAGTTTTTCTTTTGAGTTTTTCATGTGCTGATTTCGTACCGAGTATTCGTGGTTGAATTCTTTCGAGAATAGTAGTATCAGAAATATCTCGAATAGGTTTTGGAATAACACCAGAACCTGCATTTTCTGGCTTGAGGAGTTCTTCAGAAAGGCCATCGCTATATTCATTGTGATGATCTCTAAGTTTATAATTCATAGAACTCCGTATCTCTTGTGAAAGAAGAGTTGGTTGTGTTCGAATTTTTTCGAGAATATCATTCTCGCTAGAATATCATTGACTGACCGCTTCATCAACTGTTTCATCGAGAAGATCTATGACATTTTTTTTACCTCTCGCATTTGAAGCATTTATTTCTGTAGCTTCTGGCAATTTATTCGAAGGAGTTGGAGACATGGGAACAAAATTAGAGTACTTGCATTCTACCAAAAAACTCGCAAAAATACAAATAAAAATCCACCAAATTGATCCGACCCCCATTCCATAGAATTGAAATAAATCCCCTCTGGTTCTAAATATCTATATTTGTTTCTGTTGTTCCTTGCTCTGTTGTTCCAGAAGATGATTCCTGTATTCTACAGGG
>JANPGO010000100.1:0-4110 GCA_031423995.1 Candidatus Altimarinota bacterium
ATAAGATGGGAAACCTCTATATATGGCTCTCTGAGAATCAGATTCCCTACTCTCTCGAAAAAACGGATATCGATGATAGTATCATGCTCATTGAGCGAAAACATATGATATAATGAGAACCATTCTCACTATTCTTCTTGCAATTCATGGAACTTTTCATATACTCGGACTATTAAAAAATTATTGATTCCCCAAGCATTTTTAATTTTTCATTTTTAATTTTTCATTCACAGAACTATGTCCCTCAAGATCTCTACTGACGCTGAATTTGCTGCAAATATTGCAACTGGTATCACTCTCGTTGATTTCTGGGCTGAGTGGTGTGGACCATGCCAGATGATGCTTCCCCGTCTCGAAGAACTCGAGAAAAAAGTCGAAGGAAAAGCTATTGTTATGAAGCATAATGTGGATAATGATCCACAGGTTCCAACCCAGTTTCGTATCATGTCGATCCCGACAATTATCGTCTTCAAAGATGGACAACCCGTCGAGAAATTCGTCGGTGTACAGGATGTCGCAATACTCGAAGCCGCAGTTGCAAAACATGCATAATTTTTAGTACACCTCTACTTTGTCATTCCGACGAAAGGAGGAATCTCTTTTTCCTTTGCTTATCTGAGGTAATTCATTCCTTCTTATAAGTTGATATTGAAAGAGATCCCTCATACTTCGGGATGACAAAATTTATTTATAGAATATTTCCCTATGTCATACGAATACTATAGCACTCTCGGAGTCGATCGCAATGCCTCTGCTGATGATATCAAGAAGGCATATCGCAAGAAAGCAATGGAGTGCCACCCTGATCGACATGCGGGAGACAAGGGTAAAGAAGCGGAGTTCAAGAAAGTGAATGAAGCCTATGCGACCCTGTCAGATGCGCAAAAGAAATCCATGTATGATCAGTTCGGGAGTCCAGAATGAGCCCAGTGAGGATTTGGTGGTTTTTGAGGATTCCAGTGAGGATTCGACGTCGATCTTGGAGATATTTTTGAGTCATTTTTCGGTGGGAGTGGAGGTCGTGGACGCAAAAAAGCAGATATCGGTGAAGATATCGAGATCCGGATCAAGATCTCACTCGAGGATGCGATCAAGTGAACCAGTCGTGTCGTAGAATTCAAGCGTCGATCCAGTTGTGAGAAATGTCATGGGAATGGTGCCAAGGATGGTACTGCGATCAAGACCTGTGAGCAGTGTCATGGTCAGGGTCGAGTGAGACAACGGATGCAGACGGTTTTCGGTGTCATGGAACAGACTGTCACCTGTCCTGGATGTTCAGGAAGTGGAAAAGTTATCAGTGAGAAGTGTACTACCTGTCATGGAAAATGATGGCAAGAAACGATGATGAAAAAGGATATCGAAGTCCCTGCTGGCATCGAGAACGGCATGAGTATCAAGATCCGAAGTGAGGGACATGCTGGTCGAGATGGTAGTGGTGATCTCTATGCTACTTTCGATCTTCCTGATCGAGAAGGATGACTCATACGTGAGGGGGATGATCTCCATTTTGCCGTGAATATCACTCCTGCAGAAGCAACACTTGGAACTGAGAAATCGATCGAAATCCCGGTTCTTGGCAAAAAATCGCTCTCGATCAAGGCAGGAACCCAGCACGATACAGAGATTCTCTACAAGCATGAGGGAATGCCCTCTGTGCAGCGTAAGTGATCAAAGTGACACCTCATCATCCACCTCGTGATCGATATCCCGACTCGACTCTCAAGTGATGAGAAAAAACTCTATGCTGCCCTCCTTGAACTCCAATGAGGGAAGAAAGCAGGAAAAGGTTTTTTTGAAGGAATTTTTGAGTAACTCTATTTTGGGTAAAATAGCGGGGTTCGGGGTGGCAATGGTGTGAAAATCTACTTTTGAAAACAAACTCGTGAAATCTCCGTTGCCACCCCGAGACTTTTGGATACTTTTGGTCACAAAAGTATCGATTCTCTAGGAAGAATCAGTTATGAAAAGCGTACTGGAAGAAAAATGACTTCTTGCATTTAATTCACATTTTATATAATAGAACCCATGTCTACTTCCTACACAGATCTCGTCAATGTTCCTTCATTCGGAAAAAAACGCGAAAACAACTTCAATCCCGAACGTGGTGATGTGGCATTCTATTGCAGAGACTGTCGCAAGGTCATCGAACCAATCCACCTCGAACCACAGAAAGTGGGTAAAAAAGTGAAAGAATACCTCTACGAATGTCCTGAGTGTCACGGAAAGCGTGTCGCAATTGGAACAAAAGAATGACTCAAGGAACACTATGATAGAAAACACTAGATAATATGTCCGTCACTGAATAGGAAAATTCAATGATTCTATATATCTAAAAATATCAAATACTCATTTGTCGAGTATTTTTAATTTGCATTCAATATTTTTCTGAATATATATGTATGTATACATTGTATGTAATTATTATTTATGAGACAGCGTCTCTTAGTTCTGCATTCCGCTCGAAAATTCGAGTAAACTCAAATTTCTCACTCCAATTGAACTATGGAACAACTTACCAAAAAGGAACAACTCGTCCTCCAGAAAGTGAAGGAATACCTCTCGAGCAGTGAGAAGATCACGATCCGAGCCCTTCAGATAGCACTTGGATATGCATCTCCTCGATCTATCTCTGTTCTTCTCGATCAGATCATGACAAAATGATGGCTCTACCGAGATAGTCGAGATGAGCTCACGCTCTCACCAAACCTGCAGAATGATAGCTTCGCAGTTCGCTCCATTCCACTCATCGGAAGTGTTGCCTGTGGGATGCCGATCTTCGCAGAAGAAAATATCGAAACCGAGATTCCTGTCTCGATCAAGATCGTGAACCAATTCGATAAATATTTCTTCCTCCGAGCACAGTGAGACTCGATGAATCAGAAATGAGTCAACGATGGAGACCTCGTCCTCGTGAGACAGACGAATGTAGCACGAGATGGGGACATCATCGTCGCCCTCATCAATGATGAAGCCACGCTGAAGGAATATAGACAAAAATCAGATACTGTCTATCTCATCCCCCACTCCGATAATCCTCGACACAAGCCGATTATTCTCGACGAATCAGATGGCAATATCATGATTCAATGAGTCTTCGTCCGCGCATTTCCTGGTGACCTCTTCTCTTAACTCTACTTTCTATGAACCTCAATATTCTCCTTCTCACCAACTATTTCCTCGCATGAGCGATGTTTATTAGTCTTTTCTCCCTTCTCATATAGGGGAAATATTCCATTGTTCCCTCTACCTGCTATTTCCTACTTCCTATCTGCTACTTCCTAACTTCTATTCCTATGACTGATAATCGCAAAGAAGCTCTCGCTTCAGCCCTCGCCATGATCGAGAAACAGTTCGGTGCTGGCTCCATCATGAAACTCGGTGAGAAATCTCACCTCGACATAGCAACCACTGGTTCTGGTTCGATTGCCCTTGATGATGCACTCGGCGGAGGATATGCCAAGTGACGTATCGTCGAGATCTACTGACCAGAATCATCAGGAAAAACGACCCTCACGCTCCATGCAATTGCTGAGATCCAGCGAGGAGGTGGGACGGCTGCCTTTGTCGATGCTGAGCACGCGCTCGATCCAGAGTATGCTCGCAAGATTGGAGTCAATATTGATGAGCTCATCATCTCACAGCCAGATTATGGAGAACAAGCACTCGAGATTGTCGATGCACTTGTCCGCTCTGGAGCAGTCGATCTCATCGTCATTGATTCTGTTGCAGCACTCACACCGAAGGCTGAGATCGAGGGAAATATGGGTGATAGCTTCATGGGACTCCAGGCTCGACTCATGTCTCAAGCACTTCGTAAGATCACGGGTGTGATCAATAAATCAAACTGTACCGTCATCTTCATCAATCAGATTCGTATGAAGATCGGTGTCATGTTCGGCAGTCCTGAGACAACAACCGGAGGAAATGCTCTGAAGTTCTACGCATCGCAGCGCCTCGATATCCGTCGCAAAGAGAAGATCGAAATAGGAACGGGTGATGACAAGGAGGCAATGGGAAACCGCGTGAAGGTAAAGGTCGTGAAGAATAAGATCGCTGCACCATTTCGAGAAGTAGAGATGGATATCATGTTCGCCGAGGGTATATCGCTCG
>JANPGO010000101.1:0-16501 GCA_031423995.1 Candidatus Altimarinota bacterium
GGTTTCTGGTGGTTTTTTTCTCTCAGATGAGCGAGTTCATGGACGATGATCGCATCGATGAATCATATTTTGTCATTCTGAGCTTGCGAAGAATCTGTTTCGGTACTCTGATAATCTTCGTTATTAGTCAGATCCCTCGACTTCGCTCGGGATGACAACATTAAATCACTTTTTTCTAAATACTCCACTAGTCTATATGAGAAGCAGAGTCCATTTTTTCCACTGCATGATCCCCATCGATGTTCGGATTTGGTGATCTTGATCGATGTATAGGCAGGGAGATTTTGTCCTTCCCAGAGTGCTCGTACACGAGGTATGATATATGCCTTGAGTAGAGACTTCATGAGCATTATCTCACCATCTGAATAGGATTTCTTCTTCATCCCTCATCCTCTTTCCTTCATCCTCTTTTGGTGTTTCTCAATCCAGAGCTGTTTTTTCTCGATGAATTCATCGATCAATATAATTGACATGCGCAGAGGTGCTCGAGCGATAAGTGAACCATCGTGCTTGATCTGGATGGAGAGTGATCGTCTCTTCGTGCGGATGAGGGTATAGGGAAGAGTCATATATCTACTGAGAAAGAATCCCTTCGATGAGTATCTTGCAACCGATACCGATGAGGACGACTCCGCCAATGATCTCAGCACGACTTCCCATATGCGTTCCGAGTGATTTACCGAAGTAGACCCCTATATATGTCAGAATGAAGGTCACAATACCGATTATCACCGCTGGGAGGAGAATCGACTCTGTCGTTGCAGTGAGTGAAACACCGACTGCGAGTGCATCGATACTCGTCGCGATACCGAGTATGAGAAGTGACTGGAGCCCAAAAATATCTTTCTCCTTCTCTCCACCGTCATCCCCACTCCATCCTTCATAGGCCATTTTCGCACCGAGATAGGCGAGGATCACGAAGGCAATCCAGAAATTATAGTGCTTGATCGCTTCTGGAAGAAAGAGTGCTGCCTCGAATCCTATCATGGGCATCAGTGCTTGAAATACCCCAAAACTTATTGCCATACTCCATGCGTCTTTCTGGCGAAGGTGTTTCTGTACGATACCAGCACCAACAGCTACCGCAAATGCATCAGCAGAGAGCGAGAGTGCGATGAGAATGATGATGAAGAGAGACATTATCGAGAAAGTCAGCTGAGGAAATATTGATCGATGAGGTATATACTCACTCATCCGATCATATAGGCAAACAGATCGATCGGATCATAGACCGAACCGAGTATGAGTACTGCAAGTGGTGAACCAGAGAGTCAGAGTAGGCTCACTATATCGAAATATTGAGCGCATTCGACGCAAAATGCGAAGAGGGTTACAACAATTGCTACCCAGACTCGTGATCTGAGGATAAGAGACTGTATGAGTGTATAGAGGAGCATCACGACGACGACATCACCGATAAATCCTCGCATCTTCCCGAGAACATGTGAAGCATATACGATGCCTACACAGACCATGAAAATAGAGAGCGTGAGAATGATATAGTGTACTCGTCTCTGAAAGAGCTTCTGCATAAAATTAAAGGAAGAAAGTATTATCTTCCTCTTCCTGCAGCGCGTCCTGGGCGTTGTTTATTCGGAGGATTGAAGTGCATCGCACCTTTTCCGAACTGACTTCCTCCCTGATTGCCAAATCGGGATATCTTCTGTGCAACGGGAGGTGTCTTTTGAGTCTCTTCTTGAAGAGGAATCTCCTCTTCCTCGAGAGCTATATCTTGTGAATCTTGTTGAGTCATAGTGAAAATGTAATTTTCTTGATTATAGGAAACTCTTCTGAGAATGCAAACGCTTCTCTTAGGCTTTTTTTCTTCCTTTTGCTTTGAAGACTCTTCGTCCTCATGGACCGTACTTGCTCAGTCATTGGAGTCAAATCTTAGAACCATATTTTTCTAGTGCTTCTCGTTTTCGTTCTTCTTCGTCTTCATCGACGAGGTGTGGTGGCTTCATAGAGGGGAGGGGATTAGGGAGTATTGATGAGGTTGATGACGAGCTTGATCATCATCTGTTTCTCACGGGGATCTGACTGGGCGATGAGGAGCGCAAGGGTCGTGAGTCAAGTATCATTGATCTTTACCTCGCCATTTTGTTTCAGTCGGTGTCTATTCTTCTCGAGGAACCAGATGAAGAGAAACGCGCCAATGCGCTTGTTCCCATCCGTGAAGGGATGATCCTTGATGATGAAGTAGAGGAGATGCGCTGCCTGCTCCTCGATCGTCGGATAGAGATAGGCTCCATCGAAAGTTGCCACGATATTCGAGAGGATCCCGATGAAGCTCTCATCTTTCTCATTCCCAAATATATCATTCGTTTCTACTTTTGCAAGGAGATTTTTCTTCAATTCTCTGATCGCAGACTTCGCTTCGCCATACTCTATAATGTAGGTAATGTGTTCATTGCCCGTTGTCTCGAGATCTCACCGGTCATAGCGACTCAGGGTGACGAATGACTCAGTATAATTCGCGATGATATCGAGGAGTCCTCGTGCCTCATCGGAATCGATCTCCTTCCCTCTGTCAGCGAGGAGTCGGATCGTCTTCCCGAGTTCTTCGAGACGATGTTCGTTGATCGAGTAACCCTGGATGAGGTATTCCTTGAGTCGTGTCGTTGCCCACTGACGAAACTGTGTCGCGCGGGTCGAATTCACCCGATATCCGACCGAAATAATGGCATCGAGATTGTAGTATTCGATCTGACGAATCACCTCTTTTTTTCACTCGATTTGAACTGTTGCATTTTTTGCAACACATTGCTCCTGGACGAGCTCACCAGAGGAAAAAATGGCACGAAGGTGACGTGAAATCACGGATTTATCACGACCAAAAAACTCTGCAATCTGGTTCAATGTGAGCCAGAGGGTATCATCCTGCATCTGTACCGTCACTTCAGTCTGGTTATCGGGAGATGTATAGATGAGTATTTTATTCTCGTTTTTCATTGCAGCTGATTACATATGTATACAGTATATACAAAAGAATATATTTACAAACAATTTTTCGAGAAAATTATACTTCTGCAGGAACTAAACTATGTTTCATTTCATTATAATAACTCTTAAGTTGATATCCACTTATCAGGTATGGTCTACTGTATACGAGAGGAATTGCTCATTCCTTCATATAAATTGCATTACCTGTAGTTTCATCCATATCGATTATTTGCTGGTTATTTGCTGCTCATGCAATAAATCGCTCAATAAGATTTATAACAGTTCCATCAGTTCAAGTATATGTAAAATCAAGTCCTTTATCATATGATCATCATCGAGAGTCTAGAGTGCAATCGAGAAATCTTTCTCATACCCCTTCTGGGAGGTTTTTCCAGAAGTATCATAAATATCAAGCAAGTCAGTTCGTGAAGGGAGTTTTGAAATGATATGATTTTTTTTGTATTGTTGCAATGATGCGATAGAGGAATGCTATTCTGAGGTTTTTATTATCCTCAAGAACGTTATATACTCAAGGATTCCACTCAGGCTTTCTGCCTCAAGAATCACTCAATCACTGTATTCTCTCATTTCGTACAACTATTTCGGCATCATCTGAAATCGCAGCAATTTTGTCATCAAGCGTATCACCAGTACTTCCTATTCATCATACTATCTCATAACTATAATATCATGTTCTCGAGTTATATCACTGCCAAGTTACCATTTTCCCGAATCATCTTCATATTCTCTGTACGAGTAGTCATATCTCATCTCTTTCTCAATCTTCCAGTTCTGAATATCATTTTAATTTTGATTGATTCTTTTTATGTTTTCAGAGTAATTTTCATTCTACTTCCTCAAGAGCATCTCTTCATCTACCTTGAGCCTTGAAGATATCATTTCAGAGTTTTCAGAGAATGAGAAGTATATTCAAGAGAAGATTTTTTAGTCTATCGTATGTTTCTCTCTCGAGCTCACCTTGAGGAAAGAAAATAATATCACTCGCTGTTCATCAGGTTCTCGCAACTGCAGCAACATGATCAAGTCACTCGACAGAAAGACTTATCTGCATCTCATGAGGACGACTGGTAGAGGTTCCTGTATTTCCATGTTCATCAACTCGAGAAAATCTCATGTGTACTCAGTATTCTTTTCCCTTAGTGGTAAATGCATCTAAAATTCATTTGAAACTCTCAGTATGAAAAATATTTCCTGAAAAAATATTATTAATTCTCATTGCTCAGAGTTTTCATCTGTAGTCTACCATATCAATATCAGGATCAAGGAGTCATGCATCTCGTACTACTCGTATGAGGTGTCACTCCATTCATCTGAGATATCAGAGCTCTCTTGCTACTTTTTCTTGTCTCTTCTGGACTCTATATCACTCGAAAAGGGTTCTGATATTGTCTCAAAAAAGATCTATGATATCCTGTTTTTCAGTTGGAGTGAGTTGTGGACCATTGATTATATCGAATGATATTTGACCAGATCAATCTCAAATGAAAGTTACCGTTATACCGTTGTTAAGCTCACATTGAATAGCATATCCGTTATTTCAAAGCCCATTTATTGTTATTCATGGAACGAGTATATCCAACAATTGAACCATTATCGTTTCTGTTCGAGACTCGTTTCACGATACTATTCAAATAGTATCTCACACTCCTAATTCAGGAGCTAATAATCTAGCAACAGTTTTTGATTGATTTGTAGTAACTGCAGAAGTTGTCTTTTCTTGTAT
Source organism: Candidatus Altimarinota bacterium (assembly GCA_031423995.1). Lineage (GTDB taxonomy): Bacteria > Patescibacteriota > Gracilibacteria > BD1-5 > UBA2023 > STC-74. The sequence goes on from JANPGO010000101.1 coordinate 4,688, forward strand.
AATTAACGAATTCTCCTTTGCTCGCTCGATCATACCTCATGAGAGTCAGTATGCTACTGTATATTTTCAAGGAGGATATGTTCATGTATCTATCACCGTACTGAGATCACACTGAGTCCAAACTGCCCTTGATCCATCCTTTCCTATATAGACAATGAGATCATTCATATGGGATCACTCCATGCTAATGACATCTCGCCATCGAAGCGATTGAGTATGATAATTTCGTAATTTATAGGCATGAATTCTTGGAGCATTTGCTCTTGCGTATTTCAATACTTCTGAAGCAATACGCACATTACTTGTTTCGAGTGCATAGCTATTTCCACTAGGTAATCAGATATGAATAGTATAGTCAGTCGTAGCTTCGAGTGCTTGATCACGGAGGTCGATCACACCATCTCTTCCGACACTCTTTGTAGTCTTTCCTCATCATGGAGTTATAGTCAATGTAACTTCTAGAGTTCATTCAAGATCAGAGAGTCAACTGAGTACGATTGTATGAGCATCCGACGTTTTTACGCCAATATAGACACTATTTTGTCTATGAGTAATTACTGCAGCAACACCTCTGGGTTTTCTTTTATCTCGTCTTACACTGGCAGTAGTCATAGTTTTTTCTCTTGTATCGGTCATTCGCTTATAGTGTCCTTTCCAAGAGTTGAATAATGGCTTAAAAACTTCTATGACAGGTATTTTTTCTCATGATTCTGCACGACGAAATAGCTCAATATGTTTCTCGATAAATAATTTTCCAAGGTTATGGGGAATATGAATCAGTCCAACATATTTGATCGGATCACCCCCGAGAATAACGAGTAGTTCCTCAAGATGTACGAGACTTGAGACCTCCGTTGATCTCAACTGTCTTTGTCAGAATATTGCAAAGCTATCTTCAGTATTTTCTGCCTCTAATTCATCATCAATTCTCTTTCTTGTAGTTTTTGTATTGCTACTTCAACTTATTCGAGCGAGCACATACGGGTATATTTCTTGTTGGAGTTGATCTGAAATAAAGACTCATCTTTGATCGATCCTTTGAAAAGTTTTGAGCGCATCCAAAGTCTCTCAATATATAGGCTCTCATGATGGTAATTCAGGGAATTTATAATAAAGCTTGATAATGAGTATATATATACCTGCAATTACACCTTCACCGACATCATCTAGATAAAATGGAACTTGATCTATATCATCCCATTCATCTCCATGCTGATCATAATATCAAGCAATATCAGTGAGAAGTAATTTACGTTCAGGTTCATTTTTTATCTTTAAGTCCATTTCCCCCTCGAGAAATTTTGGACGTATTCATCTGGCATTAAATATTCTGGAAATTTCAGAGAACCTTTCCAAATTGGCTTTCTTTCGTTCTGCAATTTTCTGTTGACTCAGTCATGAGCCGTCGTCTACTACTGGAATTCATAGCTCTGTTGCTCGTAACATCTGATCGCTCGTCAGTCAATCAAGTTTTTCAGATAAATAGTCAATTACAAGTTCCACTTCTATTCGCGGCGTAGTTTGCATACTATTAATGACAATAACGATATTATATTGACATATATAATATACTGTTTTTGATTTAAATCAAAAAGTAAGTTAATAAAACGACTATCCTATCCTCTTGCTCATCTTCTGGATGATATTGTTCGCGCGTTCTACTTCGGGAGATTCTGCTGAGTGGATGATATCCGAGCAGAATTCTTCTGCACGAGTGATGGCTTCAGAGAGCTTCACTTCACCTCCTGGAGCGATCGCGACATAGCTCACTCGTGCATCCCCATCATGTACCTCGCGCCTCACGAGTCCGATCTTCTCCATCGGGAGAAGGAGTCTCGTGATTCCTGAGGCAGTGAGTCCTATCGTATCAGCGAGATCGACTCGTCGCATACGCCGACCATCGGCAGAGGAGAGTGCATAGAGGATGAGGAAATCTGACCAGCCAAGTCCTCCGAGACGAGCATCGAGTCGGCGCGAGAGTACCGTCTCGATACGGGAAAGTGAGATAAAAAATGCAAGAGTCGGAGAAAGAGAAGTCATAGAAAATGTAGTTAAAATATAATTGATATATAAAGTATATAGAAAGTTTATCATGAGTCAAAATAAAAAGAGAAAAAGATATCCTTTTTTTGACAAAAAATCCAATACCTGATATCCTGAAACTCTCTTATCCCTCTCAATATCATCCTATGAAACGAATTGTCCTCTTTCTCTGACTCTTCCTCTCACTCATATTCCAAAATGTCTTCGCTACCGTCACAGAGGTGAGTGTTGAAGCTAATACTCACACTGCAGTGGTCACGACAGATCAGTCGACTGGTGAAGTCATGACGAGTGCTCCCTCGGAACCTTCGACCGTGAATGCAACTGAGCCGACTCAGCCAACCAATACAGAAAAGCCAATGCCCACTGATGTGAGTATTGCCGTCTCGGGTGAACAGAATCCACTCTCGGGGATTACTACCTCTACAGCCTCATCAGGTAGTGTTATAGTGATATCATCATCAGGTACGGTCACTTCACCTCCTGAGAAAATCCCAGAACCATCAGTAATGGTAATTCCTATTCAATCTGGTGCCACAAGTAGCTGTATGCTCAATGGAAAAAAGGTAGATTGTGCCGAACTCGGTTCACAGGTCAAGTCAGTCCTCCAGTATGGTCTCGGACTCATCGCAGTATTTCTCCTCATCGGAACACTGTTCACTGTATTCTGGATACTGATGCTCATGCATGCATTCTCGCATCCAATTCCGAATAAGGTAGTCTGGATCGTCGTCATCCTCCTCCTCTCTCCACTCGGATCGATCGTCTACTACTTCGTGGTGAAGCGTTCATATGGTCAGACAGGATCTCCGGGATCGACTCTTCCACCTGCTCCATCAGGAAATCCCTTCGCTCCTCAGTGAACTCCACCTGCACCGACTATAACCATCACTCCGACTTCTCCAGTTGCGCCAGTTGCTCCTGCTCCTACTGCTCCTGTCGCTCCGACTATGCCAGTGAATCAGGTGAATCCAGCTCCTCAGCCAGTAGCAACTGCTCCAGTTGCATCGGTGACTCCACCTGCACCTGTAGCTCCATCTGTAGCTCCTGTTGCACCTGCTCCTGTTGCTCCTATAGCTCCAGTGATGCCAATGGCTCCAGTAGTACCAGCACCAGTCGCACCCGCTCCTGCACCAACTCCAGTAGTATCAACTCCAGTAGCACCAATACAAGCATCTGCTCCTGCTCCAGTACAGGCGCCAACTCCAGTTGCACCAGTGATGCAGACATCACCTGTACCTGCTCCAGTTGCTCCTGTAGCTGCTGCTCCTATAGCTCCTGCTCCAGTTGCTCCTGCTGCTCCCGCTCCTGCACAGGGTATGGATCCTATCTTCGGGATGGCTCAGGTACAACCAGCGCCTGCCTCTGCTCCAGCTCCAACACCAGCTCCTGTACAGGCACCAATTCAGCCACCAATCCAGCCGACTGTCCCACCAGCTCAGTAATATTCCAATTGTCTAAAAAAACCCTCTCAATTTTGAGAGGGTTTTCCTATTCGAAAATATTCAAACTAATTCGGTATGGTATCGAATAATATGCTATAGTACTATTGGCGATTCATCACAGACCAGATATCTGGATGTTCTCAGGGGTGTCTTTTTGAAGTAAATTGGAGATCGATTCCCTGACCTGGCAGAAGTATTCCAGTCACACGAGTCGATCTCACTCTCATAGCTCAGGCCAAAGACTCTGGCATATAGATGGTCTTTCAATCTATATGGATATCTTGACTCCTTTCTAATATATCACTCACCCTTCGAGGTCGCTGAGGTCCAGAGGGTATATATCCAGCAAGGATCTGTTCGATCTGCCCCATAGAGGCTGGCGATATGAGGAGTGCATGGGGAAATTGAGTTTTCCTATCGAAACAATTACTCTTATATCCTGGAGTTACGAAAAGTGATGATGTGTCAGTCAATCAGTGACTATCTCCGGATGGTTTTGGTATATTAAACTGATTTCATTCGCCTAGTGTGATAACACTTTTTATGCTTTCTGACATGGTATTTTATAATAGTTATACCTTATATAACTATTAATTCGTATTTTGCAAATATATTGTGAAATATACTTATATTGCTCGCTTACTCATCTTCGAGATGATATTGCTCGCGCGTTCGACCTAGTTATATTCGGGTGAGGGAAGTGCTAGAGTGAATTGGAAGTCAAAATAGAATTAAATCATTTCTTCCTCTCCAATCTCTTCAATAAGTAGTTGCTTTTGTTGAAAAACAAAGTCAGCCTTTTTATTAGAGGTATATCGAAGTAATTCTCTAAATTTAAGAATAGCTATCCTTAAAGGATCCTTAGCCTTTAAATTTAGCCGATATTTTTCATATAAGTCAGTACTAAGTGATATTATAGATTCAATGCTCTCTTCTAATAAATTATAAAAATCTATCGATTCGACATTTTTTTTAGATGATATTCTAATTCAGAGTTGCGTAAGTTTTTCCCTTTCGTCAAGTTCAATTTCAAAAGTAGTCCCATCTACAAGTGCTTCTAAACATAACATGAATTCTTTTATAATCCATTCTATATTTGATTTAACAACTCTAGGTCAACTATCTCAGACTTTTTTTACTTCAGCAATTGTATCTTTATCTATATTAAGTTCAGTATTTTTATTTATTTGATTATCATTAATGTGGTTTAAGAAATTTTCAGGAGTATACATATGAAAATCAGTCCCCGCACATTCAAAAAATTCCCTCCTAAGTGAAGGATGCGGCATAATAGTTTTTCATTCATCTCGAAGCCACCAATCTTCTTTTGTATCATCAGTAATAAATACTATAGATTTTTTACTAGTCTTTCACTTTTCTAAGATTTCTTTCCAAACAAAATAGTCTCAAAATTTATTCGTAGGCTTTTTATCATCTTCAAATCAAGGTGGTATCTTTTTTTTATATCGTTCTAATCATTCTTTTTCTACTTTTTCAGAGTAGTCAGTAGTTGGTTTTTCTCATATTTTTCAATCAAATATCGATGTAATTTCTACTAAAATTACATCTTTTTCTCAATTGTAATCTGGATGGTCTTTTTCTTTTTCCTGGATGTCATCTATTATTTCTTGCAATCTATCTGTTATATCCTTTAAGTCGAGCATAGGATGATCCTTGATCTTTTTAATAGTCTCAAGTTCTTTTCTTAGAGAATTACAGATAGTGCTATAATGTTTCTTATTTGAATTTAATACATTACGCCTATTTTCAAAAAATTCCCATCAAACATGATATGGTAAGTATAGTCGGTCTTCTTTTCATAAAGTTCGAAATACTCGTATATAATCGTTTCTTGCCTTCTCGGTATACCTATACATATTTAAAAGAACATTTGTATCAAAAATAAAGATACAATCCTTCCATATATCTTTTAATTCTTCTTCTAGTAAAGGAAAATATTCTCTAAATTGTTTTTTCATATTCACAAAAATTATAACCCATCCCCCAACTCTAGATACTCCACCTGTGCAAGCTTCCCACCGAGAACTCCACCGAGATCACCATACATCCCAGAAGTATTCTTGATGACTTGTTCGAGGAGGGCTTCGCGCTTCTTCCACCGAGATTCGAACGCTCGACGCTCTTCGGCGACTTGGTCTTGCATCTGACGGAATGCATCGATGATATTCTCGACCTTGTCCTTGAACTTGGCAGATGTGAGATAGTTGTAGAGGACTTCCATCTTCTCATCCTTCGATACGAGACTCATGCGGAGGTGTGCCATCGACTCGATCTGTCCGCGGAGCATCATGGCGATCGGGAGGACGTAGGACCACTCGACGAGCCAGACTCACTTATAGAGACCGAACTTTTCGACTTCTTTCGGCAGTACCGCTGTCACGAGGATAGAGACGTCGGCATTCACACGGAGGCGGTCTTCCTTCAGCTTCTCGACCCAAGAGTCACTCCATGCCTTCGTATTCTTCGATTCCCAGGCGATGACTCAGGCAGTACCGTTCATATTGCGGACTTCCTGGATGATGTCCGCTCACTTAATCCCTTTCTCGACGTCGGAGATGCTATCCATAGGGAAGTTCGATTCGAGGAGTTCCTTCAGGGCATCTTCCTGGATCTCTCACTGGATCTGCATACTTCATTGATTTGCTTTACGATTCGCATCTTCGACTGCTTTTTGCGTCATCTCGAGTTGTTTCTTGAGTTCTGCTATCTGTTTATCACTCTCGAGTTTCATCTTATCCGTTTCGAACTTGGCACGCTCTTCGGCTTGTTTTTTTGCTTCTTCCTCCGCTTTTTTCTGTCATTCAAATCGTGCTTTTTCGAGTTCGAGAGCTTGATTTTTTTTCATGTTTTCGAAATCTTGGGATTGTTTCAGGAACTCCATCTCTTTTTTCTGAGCTTCATCGCGCTTTTTTCGTAGATCTTCGAGTTCGATGGATTGCTTTTTACCCGCTTCCTCTGCCTCGAGTTTGGCTTTTTTTATCTCTTCTTGTGCCCAGCCGAATGCCTTTTTCTTCATATCGGCTTCGACTTCGAGCTTCATTTTTTCTCGCATTTCTTCGAGTTCGTGTTTCTGGACATCTGAGAGAGAGAATTGATGTCCACAGTGAGGACAGGTGATGAGGTTTTGGTTTGTCATATGCAAAGTGTATGCAAAGCAGTATCTCTGTCAAAAAAATCCCAGTTTCCTACGGAGATTTTATACTCCTTTTTCAAGAATAGCGATAACTCTATCAAGAATAGCGAGCGAACTTTGAATTGCTAGATCTATATCTGGGAATTTCTGTCGACCTTCTCTCTCTATTTGAGCTAAATATTCATCAAATCTTAATCCATTTAGATCATCAGGCTTTAGTCTTAATAATCTAATAAGTTGTGCTACACTCGCATAAATAGACCCCATAATATCATCTCTATTAGAAGCATTAATATTTGATCACTGAATTGCAAGATTATTTTTGATTCAAGTAAACCATTTAGGGCTAAGCTTTTCTCAAGTAACTCACTCTAATAGATTTATTTCCATTGATTTTATAGAAAAGAGATATTCTTGTATTCATCCCAAGAGTAATTCTATCCTTCGCAAAGAGCGCGCAGGAATGACGATGAAAGGAGAACTTTACTAGACGGTATTTTTTCTTATACTCTGGATTATAGTCTTTTTTCCTATTTATCAAGCAGATGTCTGACCAGAACGGTGTCATCTCATTCGACCTCCAGCACGGAAAGGGGGGAATACTTGACGTGGCGAGTATGTATCCACTCTCGGAAGTACATGCGATCCGCTCGACGAAGCCGATCCTCGATACCCTCAAGAGCGGGAAGGGAAGAGTCTATGATTTCTCCCTCTCGAGAAAGATGTCATTGAAGCGATTTCGAACCCTTGTCACTCTCGACCTCTCGACCCCAGAGCTCTGGCAACCATCACTCGTGACAGCGAAGATCCTCTCGATCCGACCGAGATTCCATACGATCGATCTCGTCCCAGCACTCGAGATTCCATTCGGTGCACTCGACCTCAGGAAAGAGCGACCACTTCTCTCTCCTCGCACCTATCCAGACCTCTACCGTCGGAGTCTCCCCGCTTCACTGCACTTGCGACGAGAGTGGATGCATACGAAGGATTTCATGAAGCGAAAAAGAAAATCACTCGTTATCACTGCTGTCTGAGTTCTCATCCTCTCGGTGCCAACACTCTTCTATGCGAAATTCCTCGTCGAAGATGGCTATAGAAGGCTCACCGATATGCGACAATTCCATGATCGAGCGAGTACGGTCGAGAATATCCAAGCCGCATCTCGAGACTTCGAGCGGGCGAATATCCTTTTCATGCCATTTCGTATCATTCCATCAGACACGATCCGACTCGCGGCCCTTGCGATCGATGGCGGGATAGCACTCACTCGAGGTATTTCGACCATCACCGATCGACTCCCAGAAGTCATGAGTGGCACAGTCGTGAATACCTGATCAGTGAGTACGACCGAGAATACTGATGCGATCAGTTATCGTGCTCCATCCCGAGATATTGCTCTCCTCGCTTCTCTGGGGATCGATTCTCCGACGGATTGGCTCAAAGGGAATCATCGAGCGATTGCAGAACTCGGTCAATCCCTCGATGATGCAGGTAAGGCATTTGCTCGGATCCGTTCGATCGATTCTGATCGCAAGGATGAAGTGCTTCATATCGCCAATGCACTGGAGAAACTCGGGTCGATCCTGCACTTCTATGAGACGCATGAACAGGATATCCTGACGATGCTCGGGCACAATGAGCCAGAACGCTATATCATCTTCAATCAGAATCGCGATGAGATCCGTGCGAATGGGGGATTTCCTGGCAGTGTCATCACCTTCACCCTCTACAAAGGGAATGTCCTCGACTATCGTATGGATGACGTCTACTACTATGACTGGAATCTCTACCCCTACAAGGAACTCCCACCTCCAGGACTCTCGCTCATCACGGGGAATTATGGTCTCCGAGATGTGAACTATTATCCTGACTTCCATGACACGCTCGAAAAAGCGAATGCCTTCATCGAGCAATCGGGGGATGCGACGATCACGACGGGGATCGCGATCCATCAGGGCCTGATCGAAGATCTCCTGAAAGCGACCTGACCGATCACGCTCTCGGGAGTGACTGAACCGATCACGAGTGACAATTTCTCTCCACTCATGTCCACGCTCGTCGAGGCGCGTCATGGAGCGAATAACACGCCGAAGGATATCCTTTTCCGATTCATCACGGCTCTCGGTACGACGATCAAGGAGAAAAAACTCTATGACACTGTCCTCGATACTCTCACTGATGCTGTTACTGATGGAGAAATCCTTTTTGCTTCGAGAGACAATGGAGTCGATGCATTTCTTGCGCAATTTCGCACAAAGCTCCCGTGGGAATGTAGTTCAACGAATAGTGAACAATGAACAATGAACAGTGAACAATGAAAAGTAAGTAGTGAATTTCTAAGAACTAACCCTCTAACCCTCCAACCCCTTCTTGCTCCCAGAACTGGGCGTACCCACTCCTCACTTCTGTCTCAGGGAACAAGAGTGATCGCTTCATCCACCGACTCTATGAATCACAGACAACTCCGATCGGGAAGTGTACCTATGAGAATAGGATCACCTTCACCCATACGCATATCTATGCGAAAACTGATACCAAGGATCTCGAGAAATATATGGATATGATCGGTATGAGCGACTCCAAGGCTCGAGAGAAAATGCTCTTCATCGAAGGAAATGGAAAAAATCGTACCTACATGCGTCTCTATGCTCCACGCGGATCGACGCTCACAGGTTCGACTCTCGGTATCGAGACGGTAGAGAAACCAGAGGCAACGGTCTTCACATGGCTTCTCGAGACTCCAGTCGCTTCAAGCGCTTCGAAGACCATTCGCTATATCACGAAGACTGACAATTGTTCTGAGAGCGATGCGACCCTCACGTGGTATCGTCAGCCATGACTGCAGTCGACGACTTTTCGAGCAAAATAATCGAGAGAGAATATGACAAAGGAAGAACTTTCAATATACTCGAACCAATGCAGTATACCCTCTTTTCTCATCGACGATTTTTCCTGAGTCTCTTCATCGGGCTAATTGGAATAGGAGTTTTTGGTGTGTATTTCGTGAAACAAGTGCCGACTACATCATCAGAGGAGACACTCTGGGTTGTCGATAACTCGCTCTCGATGGCGGTCGAAGATATCCATGATAGAGGGAATACTTCGAGTCGGAGTCGTCTCGACCTCGCTCGCTCGATCGTAATGAGTGGGGTGACGCTCATCCCAGGGAAACATGCGATCATCACCTATGCTCGAAATGCCTGAATCCTCGCACCATTCACGAGTGATATCCCGACTCTCGGGTCCACACTGTCTCATATTGAACCCGTACTTGAGAATGGAGGCAGTGACATCAATGCTGCTTTTGCTCTCATCAATACTCTCTATACTACCAATAATCATCAGATAAATATCATCCTCCTCACGGATGGTGGAGATACGGGAAGTGGAGCTCTGCCGTCACTTCCACCAGGAGCCACTCTCAGAATCATCGGGATTGGGACGAATGCATGATGACCGATCCCACTCGGCTATGATGCAGCTGGGCAGAGGCGCTACAAGATCTATGAGAACAAAGAAGTCACCGTTCCATATGATCCAGTTCATATCAATCGAATTGTGCAGGGATATCATGCAGCAATTGAGCGGATACAATCACTCGAAACAGTTGATTCAGTTATGGCATCCTTGAAATCCCAGTTCACAAACTCTCTCCCACTCTCGAATAGTTCGGAATGGATACTCCTCATCACTGGATCAATATTGCTTCTTCTCGCACTCTTTCTCCATCCCTATGCTCACACGTCCCAAGAGTAGATCCATCCTCGTTTTTCTCATACTCTCACTCATCTGTGCTGGGATATATTCGTGGCGACCACTCATTCAGAACCTCGCGCTCGCATTTCCCCATTCAGATACGCTGAATCAAGTAGCTGGAATAGAAGAAATCCAGAACTATCATCTCGCACTCACTGAGGCAAAAGGTGGAAACCTCGCATCATCCCATGCTCATCTCGAGAAGCTCGTCCGTGCAGGCCTGACCTCATCGATCCAAGATCGAATCTATGAGCTCTATGGCGATATTCTCTATCTCCAGAGTGGATCAGTGAATGATGTTCGTGCCCTCTATATCCGTGCTCTCGAATATCGTCCATCTGATCGACTCAGACAGAAGCTTGCTCTCCTCGAACCCACTGCATCAGGAAGTGGCCGAATCATACCTACTCCACCTGTTTCTCAGAGTTCAGGATCACTCAGTTCCTCAGGGCAATCCATGGTTCGCATGACACTCGACCGACTCGAACAGTCCAATGCAGAGAAAGAAAAATACCTCTATCCGCTCAATGTCTGACCACCACCTGATGCTGAGCGCATCTCTGATATCCGAGAATTCCTCCAGAGTGGAGTCGAACGGGTGGATTGGTAGGGTATAGCAGATAGATAATAGCAGATATGTTATTATAGGAATGGGATACTTATCAGATATCAGAAATAAATCAGAAAATATAAATAGAAATAGAATTTACTCTCATATCAACTGTGCTGGCTTTGTCATCCTGAGCTTGCGAAGGATCCAGAGTACCAAAAGATGGATTCTTCCTTCGTCAGAATGACGGAAACTTAGAAAATCAAAATCACCAACCACTCCATAGTCTATGTTCAAAAATCTCTTCATCTCCATCATCCGTCAGTATCAGAAATATCTCTCCCCCGATCACTCGATCTGGGCGAAGACACTCGAACTCCCGCCGTACTGCAAACATATCCCGAGCTGTAGTGACTATATGATCGAATCGATCGAAAAAAAATGATCACTCATCGGTATCTGGAAGGGAATAGGACGAATTCTTCGTTGTAATCCGTGGTCAAAGGGGGGATATGATCCTGTAGATAAAATTGACAAATTATAAAATAATGTATTATTTAATTAATAATTATTATCTATTTTAGATATATGACAAATAGTTTACACGATACTGCTGAATGAGTAACACGTGAATTTGATATGTATAGATTTAGTCCAGATATCCAATGAGCGAGAAACGTAATGGTAAAATATGGTTTTCCAGATTCTACTGAGTGACTCAAATGAGAAATTGATTTTCTTAGATGATCAATAAAGGATTCACTTGAAATGTATATGCAAATTCCTGTGGGATGAACATTCTCAGATGCTGATTTTGATAATGTCATGAATTATCTTACCAAATGATTGCCTATTCATGGAGAGAA
>JANPGO010000102.1:0-19090 GCA_031423995.1 Candidatus Altimarinota bacterium
AGAAATTGATTTTCTTAGATGATCAATAAAGGATTCACTTGAAATGTATATGCAAATTCCTGTGGGATGAACATTCTCAGATGCTGATTTTGATAATGTCATGAATTATCTTACCAAATGATTGCCTATTCATGGAGAGAAAGATTTTATTCACGGTAGATGAGAACACATAAGTGTTCCACTAACTCCTATTGATTTGATGATCCGGTTGGTAAAAATAAAATCAAAATTTCTTGCCAGATTTGGAGTGATGTGAAGTGCACATTCAGATACATCAGAATTCTCATTAGTTTGAAGAATTGAGAAATATGCTAGAATGACTTATTTTTATGATTTTCTAGAAATATACTGAAATCAGAACTCCTAAATTGGTAGATGAAGAAACTATAAATTAAATGGGAATATCCTAGTATTTTTCCACATCTTTACTTTCTCTTTCTTTTCTATAGTATCTTCCCATGACTTTTCCAGATTTTCTCGAACATGACCGTGATGTAGGATTCCTCTCAGCATTTCGGACACCTGCGAAGGCGAAATACTTCCTCGATATCACTGAACGGGATCTGATCGATCTCCTTCCGATCGCCTATGCCTATGCTCGTGAGCAGGGAATTCCGATGATGATCGTCGGCGGTGGGACGAATTGTCTTTTTGCCTTTGATGTCTATGAAGGTATCATCATCCGCAATCGATATACAGGCTATACTGAACCCTACACTGAAGGTGAGAGAACCTATATCCGAGTGCATAGTGGCGAGATGAGTACCGTCTTCGCCCTCGCGCTGTACCAACATTATGATGTGTCAATTCTCGTTCCCTGGACAGGACTCCCGGGGACGATGGGAGGTGCGTGTATCGGGAATGCGGGATGTTTTGGCATCGAGATGGCACAAGTACTCGTCGAGGCAGAAGTACTTGACCTCGAAAGTGGCATCATCCACACCTACACGCATGATGATATGGAATATGAATATCGCACAAGTATTCTCAAGGGGAATGAACGATTTTTCGTCATCTCGATACTTCTCGATATCTCCCCCTATGACAATGAACAATATGGGACATATACACCACAAGATATCCAAGCAATCCGCAAAGTGAAGCAACCACCAGGATTCTCTTGTGGGAGCTTCTTCAAGAACCCGAAACACACACTTCAGGAAGGGGTCGTCGATGCTCGACTCCAGATGTTCGGTCAACTCGGGACGCTCTCAGCAGGCAAGCTTATCGACACAGCATGACTCAAGTGAACTCGTGTCTGAGGAGTGAGAGTAAGTGAACAACATGGCAACTTCTTCATCAATGATCAGAAATGAACCTGGCAGGATGTCCTCACTCTCCGAGATATCGTGCGTGAGACTGTCCGAGAAAGATTCGGCATCGAGCTCGAAGAGGAGGTGAGAATAGTTACACAATAGTACAAAGACATAGGCATAGGCTAGATATGGACAACGACAAAAAATTATTATTCCAGTCCACTCTATGCCTTAAACTCAGCACTTTTTTCTGAAAATATGTTCTCCCTCGAACTCATCAATCAACCATCCACATTCTCCGTCGATCTTGATCATATTCAGGAGATTTTTCTGATGATTGCTCGAGTTCCACATCACTCTCACTCAGAAGCACTTACAACTGATGAAAGTTCTGATCCTATTCTTCAGGAAGATCTGGAGACGAATTCATTGTATCAGAATGGGATTCTGAATATTGCCTTCCTCCCTGACGCAGAGATCCAGGTCCTGAATCGGGATCATCGGTGAATCGACTCCACGACAGACGTGCTCTCATTCCACTACTATGAGGACTTCTCAGAGGTTTCAACTGATGATGTTGCCTGAGAGATTATCCTTTCTGAGTCTCGCATACTTGCTCAGGCAATCGAGCACGGACACAATCCAGAACGAGAATTCGAAATACTGCTCATCCACTCCCTCCTCCATATCCTTGGCTATGATCATGAGACAGATGAGGATTATGAAGAAATGTGGAAGTGGGAATCTATGTTGAGAGGAAATTTATTTGACAAATAGTCGATTATGTATATATAAATGTACATGAAGACAACTACAAGTGCCGATCAATACAGAGAACGTCAAGAAAGTCTAAATGCTCATTTTGTACATAGAGTAGAGTCATGGTTGACACATTTTAAGATTGATTACAACTGAAAAGTCGTACACATTATTGAATGACCGCGTGAATCTAAACTTCCGTGGAGAAAATGAAAAGTTGCTACATTGGCAAGATTTTTATGATTTTGAGCAAAAATTAGATTTTCTGTTTGAGGAATCGTAGGGGAGTGCCCATCATTTAAACCTGCTTCAATGAAGGCAACAGGAAGAAAAGTTGAATTGGTAAGGAAAAAATGACTAAAACCTCTTATAATCAAAGAAACATGAAGCGCAATCTTACATGACGATAAGGCAATGGCTGAAAGATGAGTAGGATAAGTACAAAGAAAACTTGATTTTTCTTGTTTCTTCTTATAATGCCCGAAATCGTTTTTCACAGAGACTCGAGTTATGCCAAATCTGGCGGGGTAGCTCAGTGGTAGAGCAGAGGCCTGAAAAGCCTTGTGTCGACAGTTCAATTCTGTCTCTCGCCACCATATAACTCTCAATCTCAGAAGAACGATTTTTTTTGTGGGGAAGAGTCGTGATTGACTTTTCAGAGAGAAAACGTATCCTTCTCACGATTTTTTCTCCTCACGCACGGCATGATGAAGCTCCTCTTGATGACGGATACATATGAATGACAGGTCAATGGTGTCACCCGTTGTCTCGAGAACCTCAGAGCCAATCTGCCTCAAGATGTGGAAGTACAAGTGATCTCGACGGATGATTTTCTCAGCGTTCCATTCCTCGGATACAAGGAGATCCGACTCTCTCTCATGTTCCCGAGACAGATCTATCGTCGGATGAAGGCATTCCAGCCAGATGCGATCCATATCATGACTGAGTGACCGATCGGACTCACAGCAGCGACTCTCTGTCGACGGCGTCGGATTCCCTATACAACAACCTTCCATACGAAATATCCAGAGTATCTCCACATGCGCAATCCACTCGTGCGAGAGAAATATGTCCACTTCTATCTCCATCAAGTGCACGATCACGCAGAGAAGATATTCGTCTCCAATGCCTCGCTCGATATGTACCTCGAGAGGAATGGGTACAGTCATAGGGATATTGTTCCATTCGGGATCAATCATGATATCTTTCATCCTTGAACGGGAAATCTCTTCGCCTGACTCCCGAGTCCGAGACTCCTTTTTGTCGGTCGGATTGCTATCGAGAAGAATATTGAGGACTTTCTCGATATCGATGTTCCGTGTACCAAGATCGTGGTCGGGGATGGACCACTCATGAAGAAATACTCCCAGAAGTATGGAGAAGTTCTCTTTCTCGGACAGAAAACCGCCGAGGAACTCTGAGAAATCTATCGAAGTGTCGATGTCTTTGTCTTCCCATCGAAGACCGATACACTCGGTCTCGTGAATCTCGAAGCGATGGCCTCAGGACTTCCGATCATCGCCTATGATATCGAGGGAACACGCTGAATCATCGACCAAGGTAAGACGGGGATCCTCGTCCCAGAAGGAGAGAAGCTCGCATCTGCACTTGAGAAAATCGCTACCATAGATCGAAATGCCTGTATAGCTTGAGTTCAGAATTTCACTTGGGAGAATTATGCGAAAAAATTCCTCAAGGAACAATCTCTCATCTCTCAGAAAATATGGACCTAAATAACTACCTCGATCCTGCCATCGTCGTGACCCTACAGACAGGAGGATATTTCCTCATGCTTGGACTCATGATCGTCGAATGACCATTTGTGACCTTTGCAGGAGCATTTCTCGCATCACTTGGGGTTTTCGATATCTGGATCGTATTTCTCCTCGGATGGACCTGAGATATTCTCGGAGATCTCCTATTCTATTCTATTGGACGATATGGACTCAGGATGTTCCAGAAGAAAACCCAGGTCGATACGCAAGAAGAGGTGACACTGATTGGGAAACTTGATCATATTATAGAGCGCAATCTCGCTCTCGCCATTCTCATCATCAAGTTCACTCCCTATGCTCCACCGATAGGACTTACCTATATCGGGAAGCTCTGAGTCGATCTGAAAAAATACCTCTTCTATTCGCTCCTTCTCTGTATTCCTATCCCTCTCGTCACGAGTCTGATCGGATTCCATCTCGGACGTGTGAATGATGTCTTCCAGAAATACTCGGGGGCAACTCTTTTTCTCTACCTCTCTTGGGCAGCTGGGATTATCCTATTCTGTCTCGGTCTTGTGTTCTATCTGAGGCGAAAATCCGCGAAGATCCTTTCTTCGAGTGATGTCATGAATGAAACCGAGAAAAATACCAAAGTTGAGAGAAAAATTCACGGAAAGAAATAACCGAGAATATCTCTGAGAGCATCTTCCAATCCGCAATAGTTCCACGGATCAGTCCATACTTCGCTGATTTTCTCGGAGTGATCACTCACGGAAGATAGATATTTTGTACTCTATATCAGTGCTCTATAATCTTTCGATTCAGTTTGACCTCGAGCCCAAACCCTGGTCATGTTGTCAGAAAATATTCATCATCGAAAATACTTCTCGGAAGGACACGTTCACCTGAGACAAAGTCAGTTCAGAGGAATCTGTAGATTGGGAGGCTGTTTTCCCGAATTGAGAGTGTGATATCCGTTTTCTCATCCTGAATCGGCTTCATAAGCATCGCAATATGTTCAGGAGTGAGGTGAAGGAGATCAGAGTCGATCATCACAATATATGCTCATGTCGAATGCTTTACTCACTCGAGGATTGCCTTCGCTTTCCCTCCATTGTTCTCGAGATGGATTTTATGGAGTTTCGGATGAGTATAACGATCAATAATTTCTCGAGTATTATCAGTTGAGCCATCATTGACGACAACAATCTCTTCGAGTTCTGGAGAAGCGAGTACTGTCTCGAGGACTTTCTCTATACGGGGTCACTCATTGTAGGCGGGAATGATACAAGAAAATCGCATAAATGATTAATTGTATGCGATTATAAGAGAAAAGAATGAAAGTAAATACTTTTTATTCTCTTTGTGATCATTCATTGTTCCATATTTCATCAAGAATTTCTTCTATTGGCTCAAGATATTTTTCGGATTGAAAAACAACATCTACATGTCCTCGCTCGTGTATTTCTCTTACCCGAGATCATTGATAGAAAGTTGAATTAACTTCTGCATTACGTTGAGGTTTGCTATATGTTGGATCATTTGGGCTATAGAGAATAGTTGATGGCGGTGTAGTATATCATCATGTTATTATTCTCTGTTCATATATTGTATGAAATATATCAAAATGCGATTCTGTTTTAACACTATTTCTTCCACGATTTTGATGTAACCTAACTTGATGCTTACCGATATCAACTTGATCTGGATCTTGAACAAACTCTGGATGCTTTACTTTCCAGGCATTTCTGAGTTTTGCTGAATTTTCTTCACTCATTCTTGCAAATATATTATCTCTTATCAGACTTCAAGAAAGGATATCAAAATACCTCATCTGTACCAATTTTGCAACTCAAGTTGCGACAGCTTTTCAAATTCTACTCTCAAGACTACTGATAAGTTTTCTTTGAGGTCCAGATAGTTCATCATATGTTGATACTCCACAGACTGAGAAGTGATGTTTTATACGAGAGATTATAAGTTTATTTTGCTCTGTATTGAGCTTCTCATAGACTCTCCGAGCAAGCATCTCTCCAGCACTCGCACCACAGATAACAAATTCCTACGCTGGATCACGTTCGATGAGTTGTCGAAGATAATCTACTACCTGATCAGCGATATGATCGAGATCGTATGTCGCTTTTGGATTATCGAAATAGGTAAATGTCGCATCGTATTTCTGGTTAAATGTATTTGAGAAGTCCAGCATCGCATGAGGTCCTCGATGCATGATCCCACGGAGCCATACGACTTCACGAGAGGGTTCAATTTCTATCTTATGATTTCCTTTTTTCGCACGAGGAAATAGTCGGGTAATCTTGTCGAGACTATTATTTGGTAATCCTTCATCATCTAAAGGTGATATAACTTGTGAATGAATCTCTCCTTTCCATATTGGTATTCTAGGAAATCGTACTTCACTTCATTCAGGCTCATGCGGTAGATCTAGTCACATATTCAATATAAAATGCTACTATACACTGAGCATATACTATTTATCTCATCCTTGCAATTATTAGGATAAATCTTACTTCATCCTCACTCCCACGATTCCTCTTCCACTCGCTCGATCACGTCGGTAACTGTGGTATGAGGGATTCGAGCAAGTATCGATCGAACTCATGATGATATTTTCAGTCTTGAGTCATATTGCTACTAGGTCGTCGATGATATATTTCCCGATGTCGAAGAATATTTTTTCATCCTTTCGCTCGAAATACTCAGAAGGGAAGTACTCGAGAAATTCAGATTGGACTTCATAGGAATATCCCTGAATATGCGGTCAGATATAGGCTCGGATCTCTTCTCGACGAGTGATCATCATCGCAACCGCTTTTTGCCCGATATGGAGCTGTGTACCTCGCCATCCACTATGGATCGCAGCGCATTCGTCACTTCCCATGAGTATGATGACAGGACAATCAGCACATCGCACACCGATCGGGAGATCATATTCTCGTGTCAGGAGTCCATCGACATCTTTCGGACGAATATTCACATCTTCTCTGGTGATTCTCTGGATCGAATCTGAGTGAATCTGATTCTCTGGTTGAACCATCTCAGGAAAGAAATGACCCTCAAGCGCGTCCCCATCATGAATATCAGAGATAAAGATCTCAAAGCCTTCAAAGTCCGTGAGTATCTGCATATTAGCGAAGGGTATATTCCACAAAGCTTCCGATCTCGATCTTTCAGATGATATCATCTGTGAGAACTTCATCATATTCATCGACTTCTGGAGCATGGAGTTCGGGACGGATGATTACACTTTTCTTTTTTCACTTTTCACTTTTCACTTCCATGATATATCCGAATTGTTTCTGTCACTTTCGTGCTGATTTTTTGGATTCATAGATTCTCTCTAGAATGGGAGTGAGCTTTTCGATGCGATTTTTTGCAATTGATTCATCGACTTTGTTCGGGAGCTTCGAGCTCGCCGCGAGTGGCTCATCGTGATACTGGAATATGCCCACTGATTCGAACTGGTACTTCTCGACGAACTGACAGAGCTCCTTGAAATTCTCTTCTGTTTCCCCAGGGAATCCGATGATGAATGAGGTACGAATGAATGAGTTCGGGAAGGTCGAGCGGATTGTATCCAAGAATGCAAAAATATGCTCCTGATCATAGTGTCGACCCATGAGTTTCAGGATATTCTCACTGATATGCTGGAAGGGGATATCGAAGTAGGGAAGAAAATGTTTCAACTCTGTAAGCTTTGCAAGATGATCGAGCGTGAGGATATCAGGATAGAGGTAGTAGACACGGAATTTCGGACTCTGATTCAGTGAGAGAGGGGTGGCTGTTGTATATTCCTCGATCGTCGCATCGATCTTCTCAAGGAGCTCCATAAGACGAGGTTCATCGTAGAGGTCAGTGCCATAGCGAGTCGTATCTTGTGAGAGAATCTGGATCTCGCGGATTCACTGAACGAGCATGAGCTTCACTTCTGTGATGATCGACTCGATCGGACGAGAGGTCTGACGTCCGCGAATTGTCGGGATGATACAGAAGGTACAATTGTTATCACATCCCTCTGCGATCTTCAAGTATTCATAGCCAAATGGTGCATGCATATAGGCACGGACTTCATCACCTCGCCACACGAAAGCCTTTTTCCCTTTTCCTGGTGCTTCGATCGATGCGAGATAATTCGAGAGGGTTTTTTCTTTCGATTCTTTGTGTGCTTGTTTTGCCTTGACGATCGCTCCTAGATTGAACTTCGACTTCTTTCCGAGGACGAGCTCCTCGATCACAGAATAGCTCATGAAGGGGACGATCGAGACGAGATTCCTGAGTCCTGAGAGAAATGCATCATCCTTCACACTCACATAGCATCCCATGAGGATGAGCTTCTTCCCGAGTCCATCATAGTAGGAAAGTGTCTCTTCAGATTCCTGACGGGCGGAGGAGAGGAATCCACAAGTATTCACGATGACATATTCTGCATGTGGATCCTCTGGATCTTCGACGAACTCGATCGGAGCTCGGTCGGAGTATTTCAGGATCTCACCAATGGCGAATTCGAGATCGACCATATTTTTCGAGCAGCCGAGGTTGATAGCGGAGAAATTGAAAGACATATTTTCTAGAAAAAGTGCATAGATAGCGACATAGAATGGAATACTACAAGTTCGAATACTATGTACTATGACTATTTCTATGTGCTGATGCGCAGCATCTTATAAAAAAACTTGCAAAAAGCAAGGAGTTGACTATATATAAATATATGTCATTAAATATTCTATCTTATAGTCGTGTTTGAGAGTGATGAGATAGTATTGTATATCGTAGAGGTAATTCAGGTACTGCCTTGAAAGTTTATGAGCCACATATTTTTCGTAATACGATCGAGTGCTATCATTGGCTTCATAAATGGTATGCAACTCATAAGCCTACCCCATTTAGACCTTGGGAGAACACGAGTCAATTATTTGAATCTGACAGAGAAATATTATTTCGATGAAAAACAGTTGCGTGACTTGTTTGTAAAATTTTAGCCCTCAACTCACATGAGGTTTATTTTGGGTACGTCAATATATATGGATCACCAAGGGTCATCTCTCGAGTACAGTTCATAGAATGAGTCACTCTTAAATGAGAATGAGTAGTTCATGCTGACCCACTCATAAAAGAAATAGAAAGGCGACTGCGTCATACTGGTATTCCTATTTGAGAATGACTATGAGCTTTTAAAATAAGCCCAGTCAATGTAAAGGTAATTTCTTTCAGAGAAGGTATTCTTGAGGTTTTAATAACTGATCTTGGTTCAAATATACCCATTAGTATGGCTTGAAAAATTGACAAATTTTGAAGACCTATTCCCTAAGCATCTCTACAAACTCTTTCTCAGTTTTGCATGCTTATTTCCATATTTTCGGAATGAACGAATCAACTGTGAAAACTGGAATCGTTCTTCTAGAAATAGTTATCACTCCAGTCGTTCTGAAAGACGATCACATCTCAGGATTCGAGGAGAGCTCAGAGACTCGAATGTGCTGTCTGTGTATCTGGATAGATGATGATATGATCCTCAGGATACCGTACTGACCTCAGTCCTTCATGGATCGAGCGAGTAGCGACTGAGTCGATGAGTAGGACTCGATCGACAACCGGAGCGAGGAGTGTTCCGATCTCGAAGTGGATATTATGAGACTTTCCTCCGAGTTCTACGAGCCCAGGTGTCAGGTAGAGTCTCCTATGATTGGCTGTGTGTTCGAGGAGTCGGATCGTCGAGCGGACTCATTCGATATTGCCATTGTATGAGTCGTCGATCACCCAGACATTCGATGTCGGATTGTAGATCGGTTGGAGCCTATGCTCTACCGGCTGGATCTCCCGGATTGCAGCGAGGATGTCGGATGACTCCATACCGAGGTATCGAGCGACTTCA
This sequence comes from Candidatus Altimarinota bacterium, assembly GCA_031423995.1. GTDB lineage: Bacteria > Patescibacteriota > Gracilibacteria > BD1-5 > UBA2023 > STC-74. The sequence goes on from JANPGO010000102.1 coordinate 9,624, forward strand.
TACGCCATGATGATCGGATGGGCGCTATGATCAGCGAGAAGTGTAGTCGAGAATGATGCATCATCATAGCGGAAAGCGATCCCTCCAAAATCAGATGTATATTCGATCTGTTCAGGAAAAGCGGGTTCGATGATCTTCCCATGAAGTGTATTCTGCCGTTCTCTGAGTCACTCTCTCACGAAGTCATTCGTCGTATCGAGGATCATGAGTCATGAGTCGCTGATAGATTCAGGAAGTTCGAACTTCGTTGCGATGATGGCCTCGATACTCCCGAATCGCTCGAGGTGTTGATAGGTGATACCCGTCAGGAGAGCAATATCAGGAGAGACAAGTTCACAGAGTTCACGGATATTTCCACGGGTATAGGCACCCATCTCGACGATGAATATCTGATGCTCAGGGGTTAATCTCTTTTCTATAGTATCTGCTACTCCGAGAGGAGTATTTTTGTTCCCTTCAGTTGTGAGGACATGGTATTTTTTCGCGAGTATGGTTTCGAGGATCTCCTTCTGTGATGTCTTTCCATAGCTTCAGGTAATCCCGATGACAGTGAGATTCTTTCGAGAGGATTGGAGTTTCTCCTTTGCATGTGCGATGATCCTGCGCTTCAGAACCATATCCATCGGAGAGAGAATTCCGTGCGCTATGGTGAGGATGAATGGATAGAGGATGAAGGAAACGAGTATTGAAAGAAAAAAAGCAATAAGTCCCATCGAGAAATATACAGGGAGAATAATTCCCAAAAAAAGTATACTACTCAGGACAAAGAGTGCTCGGGCCTTCATCGTCCAGACGAGTTCCTGCCGATCGCCTCACCGTATCCAATACCTTGGATGCGTATAGATGAAGGTGAGAAATCGCCGAGCATCATAGAGTTCGAGCTGATATGCAGTGAGGAGGTGGAGCATGTTAGTGGTGAAAGGCTAATATAGTATTAAGTACTTCTTCAGGAAATTCATCATAGACGAAGTGTGTGCCTGTATCAAATACTCTCAGTGTTGATCATGGTATTTTCATCTGCATAAGTTCTCAGTCAGAGATTGGTGTAGCTGTATCGAGGGCTCACCAGATGAGGAGTGTCGGGCATACGATATTCTCGAGAAGTGGTTCGAGGTCTTCACGGATTACTTTGCGGAAAACCGCTCGAAGTGACCCAGCACTTCTATAATCATCTGAGCCAAATCGTTCACGAAGCACGGGTCGAAGTGACGAAATACCAGGAATTCAGAGGAGGAGATTCGCGCCTGATATGAGTATCTTTCGAGCGGAAGATATCTTTGGGAGGATTCATGCAGATCCGATGAGGATGAGCTTATGTAATCATGAGAGTTTTCTCGAAGCGAGCACGATCCCAATCCGTCCACCGAAAGAATGTCCGATAATGATATATTTCTCTATTCATTTTTTCTCGAGAAATGATACTATAAAGTTTGCATAGTCTTGTACTCACCAGACTCCACTTGGATCAGGAGTAGATCAGAATCCTGGGAAATCGATCCCAAAAAAAGGAATACATTTTTTCTCAAGAAGAGAATAGAGCTTCTGGAATGCTTCCTTCGATTGTCACCAACCATGGAGAAATATGAGCGGAATTCCTTCTCAGAATGATTCGATATAACAGCAGGGAAGTCACGATACAAGGAGAGTTTTTGTTATCATTATTTCATGAAGGAGATGGTATGATCGAGGATATTCGACTTGAAGTCGATATGAACATTTCTTCGTTCATTCTGCACAATGGCGCTCTGTATGAGCCCCTTGAGGAAGTCTCTCTGCTTGATGCCTGAGGCTTCCCAGAGATGGAGCTGGAGGGCTCAGGGAATGGGATTAATCTCATTCACGTAGAGTTCGTTATTCTCCTGATCATAGAGCCAATCTACACGTGGAGCTCATCCGAGCCTGAATATCTGAAAAAGCTCCTTCGTCATGGATTGAATCTTCTCGGTAATATCATCGGGAATCTCGGCTGGAATCTTGAGTCGTTTCTTGTTTCCTGACATACTTCATCCACCTTCATCACTGACGATATACTTTGCCTCGAAGCTCAGGAATTCAGCATTCGGGATCGGCTGTTCGACGAGACTCGTCACGATCGCTCCATCGATCTCTGCCACTGCACAATTGAGTTCTATCGGATTCACAACTCACTCCTCGATGATCACCGTATTAGAGAAGTGTTCTGCGACTTCGATCGCCTCGGTGAGTCATTGCACATCGGTAACTCGAGATATACCGATCGAGGATCCGAGATTGTATGGTTTCACGAAGAGCGGATATCGGAGCTCTTTTTCGATGATTTTCGTATCCGATTCGCCTCGTTTGTAGACGAGATATTTCGTGATCGGGAATCCGTGTGCACGAAATATCTCCTTCGAAATACACTTATCGAGTGTCATACTCCCACCGAGAATCCCTGGTCAGACATAGGGGACTCGCAGAAGCTCACAGAGTCACTGGATCGAGCCATCTTCGCCACCCAGACCATGGATGATATGGAATGCGACATCGATTGTGAGGAGTTCTTTCTTCGAAAATACTCAGGAATTTCTCTTTTCTAAGTGCATCTTCTGGTCTGAGGAGGAGAGATTGAGGAGGATCTCATGACCAGGTTTGAGATTTTTGAGATTCTTGAGATTCATATAGCTCGGATCACTATACCAACTTCATTCGCGGGTGATATAGATCGGTACAATTTCGTATTCTGGAATACGAGCGAGCCACTTCATGACCACATAGGCACTGGTGATCGAGACATCATGTTCGGCAGATCGAGATCAGAAAAATATTCAGATTTTCATACTTTTTTAGAGAAAATATTGCCCCGAATACGAGGACTATTCGCGATGAGTATAGAAAGAAACCATGAGAAATCAATGAGAATTTTCCTCAAAATTCCACTTGAAATTTCCTTAAACTCAGTACAATAAAGAAATCATTTTTCGAAATATGAGTCACGCACTCTTCGTTTTGCTTTTCTTGATCTGCTTTTTCCCACTCGAGCTATTTGCTTCTGTGGGATTTTTTTCGCTTTTGCCGAATCCGAGCGGGGATGATACACTTAGGGAGTATATCGAGATCAGGAATACGGGATGCATGGACATTGACCTTCAATGATATGGTATCACGGATGCAAGTGGGAAGAAGTACGTATTTCCTTCGTGACAAATGATTGCCTCTCATACGACAGTCCATCTGGAGTATGCGACGACGAAAATCCCTCTGAATAACTCCTGAGATGAAAGTGTGACACTCAGGGATGGTTCGTGAAATATCGTTGACTCGAAGCAATACTCTGGGACACAGAAAGATGATGTGGTGATCAGTTATTCCCTCGTAGACGATACCTGTTCTGTAATTCCTCCAGATATTGGCTCTGGTGGCTCAACAGGAACAGGATCAACAGGAACAGGATCAACAGAAACAGGATCAACAGGAACAGGATCAACAGGAACAGGATCAACAGAAACAGGATCAACAGAAACAGGATCAATAGGAACAGGATCAACAGGAACAGGATCAACAGAAACAGGATCAACAGAAACAGGATCAATAGGAACAGGATCAATAGGAACAGGATCAACAGAAACAGGATCAATAGGAACAGGATCAACAGGAACAGGATCAACAGGAACAGGATCAATAGGAACAGGATCAATAGGAACAGGATCAACAGGAACAGGATCAACAGGAACAGGATCAATAGGAACAGGATCAACAGGAACAGGTACAAGTTCTGGTTCGATATCTGGTACTGGAACTATTGGATCTGGAAATACGTGAACAGGGTTCACAGGGAGCGGCTGATCAGTGGGTACTGGATCAGTCAGTACTGGGTCAGTAAATACGGGGAGTGGTATATCAGGGACATGAGGATCTACTGGATCGGGGATGACCACTTCATGATCCGTCTCGTCTCCACCATTTCTCCTCCTCTCACTCCAATATGATGATACCGATGGGAATAGGAAGATTGATACACTCATCATCGAGTATTCACTCGAGTTATCAGGGTCGATAGATGTGAATACTCTCTGAATATTTTCGAGATCAGGATGACTCGCAACGACCAAAATCGATACAGCGACAGGGTATGTTCAGAGTGCAGTATTCTCTGGAAGATACCTGATCTTGAGGATCGTCGAACAGGATCTCGAGAAAGATATTCTCCATATCACGAATACTACCTCGAGTGATTTGAGGCTGAAGACGCTTGGGAATATGCGATTTACCTCTACCTATGGTCAGACACCTCCTGATTTTTTCCTCACGAGTTCATTCTCGAACTATCAGAATGTTTCAAGAATTGGATTGAACAATTCGGGTACATGATGAGTGAGTGTTTCCCAGACATGAAATATTACGGACTCTTGAATTTTTCTCTTTCCAGAAATTATTCCTACCCTTCAGTCCCCGACGAATGCAACTCTTTCGGGAACGATATTTCTTTGCAATCGAGCGAATATCGACTGTCGAGTCAACCTCACTCTTGATCCCATATTTACTGGATGATTCCTGTCTCGAGACTATCTTTGCAATATTTCCACTGGGTGACTCCTCCTCTCGACCTGCAATCCAGGAACCCTCTATTTTCGCTCAGATGGAAGTATCACACTCATACTGAGAGAGAAAGCACATACAGGAAATCTCGTCGAGAAACTCTATGCTGTCCAATTTATCTGAACTCCAGTCTCATCATCTGCTCAAAGTGTCTCAATCCTTGATATGAATCCTCCGGTCATCATCCTCGAACTCGATAAGCTGACGAAAGATCACTATGAACAAATCAATGATAGTGAATTCAACTGTTACATGCTGACCTGTAGTGTCAATCTCACTGCAGAACGATCCTATGATCCCGAAGGTTCAAAGCTTCAATTTCTTTGGATGTATGATATGCAAAATATTACGAGCAATTCTCGGGATCCAGGAACACATACATTCTCTCTCGGAGATCATGAGATCTGGCTTCGTGTGATCGATGCAAGTGGGAATTTCTCCTCTATTCGATACAAGATCCATGTACTCTGACCAAGACAGAAGGAAGATGCATTTCCTTCTGAAAAAAAGAAAAAAGCTTCATCTCAGAAGAAGGTAGTTTTGAGTGAAAATATTTCTCTCCAAAAAACTGTCATCAAGAAAATAAACATGGCATTCTTCTCACCGCCAGAAATCTTTCTTCAAGGACAGACAGAAATCGGATGAGACAATACATTCCGCTGTCATACAACGAAAACAACCTGTCAGATCAATCTCACAATAACAGGATCCAGTTCTGAATACCAGTATGAATGGATCCTCTCAGATGGGAGCGTGTATCGTGGCAAGAATCCAAAGTCTTGGAAGCTTCCTCTTGGGAGATATACTTTTGAATTGAAGGTATATAAAAAATCGGAGAAAGTGCCATATTTTACACGATTGTATTCACTGATCGCAGAGAAGTCTCTTCGAGTGAAGCATATCAAGAAGATCACCCATAAAAAATCAAAAAAACAGAAAAAGATAATTCGCCTTTCTCTCATTCCTGAGGTACACGCGACTGAAACCACTGCCACATCATCGGATGATTGAGGGAATACTTCACTCTATTTTCTTTTTGGTCTTTTTGGGGTAATCTTCTTCTCACGGAGGATGATTTGAGAAAAACTTGAACCACAAAGAGCTCATGTATAACATATTCTATTCGAGAGTATTGTCTCTTCTTTCTTTTTCTCTTGCGAGAATGATGGATACATTTTTCGTTCAGAAACAAAGTCAATATATTTTCCCTTGCATAGAAGCCAAAATGGATATACTGACTCTAGATTCTCTCCTTTCTCGTGCATCTGGTCGGTATTTTTCTCTACAATTTATACCGCTTCCTAGGGCGGATGCCATAGTCTCCTATGGAGTCCGATCCGCTGTTATCTATGTGGGCAGTACCTATATAGATCTCATTGCAACCAGGGATAAAATAAGATTCATAACGGTCAAGAGAGACTCCAAAAAAACCTCCTATTCAGTAGGAGTTTTTTCGTGTGAAGTTTGTTTTGGAAAGTAGTCAGAATAGAGTATTTGAATTTGAATAATTCCAGTGTAATGTTCACTCTGAACAGAGAGATAGCCGTACACCCATTGTGGGTGAGAATTCAGGTTTCGATATCTTGGATCCTTCACTGCGTTCAGGATGACGACAATAGAAGCATGCAATATTGATGAGATTCATTCACTATAAAACTCTTATCCCTGAATGATACAGAATGAGTTATCCAATGATAAAAAGTGCTATTTCTCCTCTTGCGAGTAGCTGTAGTGAACCTCTTCGGTTTGATTCTTTTTTTCTTGGTATGCAGCATGTGTTCTTCCAGCAAATCCGAAAATTCTAAAAAGAATATTGATTCCTGGGATTGCACTCCCGAGATCTGATCCAGTCATGACGAGCATGTGTACGATCGGGAAGAGGAGAAAGGGAAGATAGTTACTCGAACTTCATCGAAAGTATATGAGGACTCAGGTAATGAGGGTGATGAGGAGTCAAGCAATGATTGACCTCCTATATTCTCGATACTGCTCGATCCAGAGTGATGGGAGTGTGAAGAGATTCCAAAATGGCACACCGATGAGGCCAGCAGGCATGAAGTAGGGATTTGATGGCGGCACTTTTTCTGAAGTTTGTTCAAGTTCCTCTATATAGAGTTCATGATAATTTCTTTTTCCTGATCCACCGAATGCGATACGGATGAACTCTCGAATACTGAGGATGAGTGCGAAAAAATGTGCTTCCCATTCGCGGTATGAAGGGATTTTCTCTATTCATGCAGTGCCAATAAATGAAGATCTGAGAAAGATATTGACTGCAAGAACGACAAATAACAGTACAGCAATTCAGCCAACGAGTGTGATGATCATTCCTCATTCTGAAGAGAAGATGTTCGAGAGAAGTATTACGAAAAAGAGTGTTGATCCGATGATCCGACCGCGAGTTGTGAGAGGGTGTGGATATCGCTCTGCAATATAAATCCCCAGAAGTGGTATCATACTCGCAACGACTCGAACTTTTTCTTCCTCGGTTTCTATCGCATGACTCGTAGTATTTGTCTGGAAATCAGTATGAAGGAGCTGTTCATTCGAATCTTCGCTGAGACCGTGGTAGGCTCTATAGGCACCACGTAAAAGGAGAAGGATCATGACCGTCGAGAGGATACTGAGCACAATATTTTGTGCCTGAAATCCCATGATCGAGAATGTGAGCCAACTCTTGAGGAAAAATATATAGACTGCATACGCAACTCCAGCAAGACTGATGATTAGACTTGATCTCAGTGCATGTCCTCTCACGAATTGAGAACTGAGCGGTGTTCCTTTTTTCGCAACCAGAAAAAGTGGTCCGAGGAAAAAATAGCTGATAGTGGCATTGATGCGAGACTGTTCATCCATGGAAAAATGTGTTATCGATCTGAGTATAACAGAACTCTCTCAAATCTCCAAAAAAACCTACTTTCTCGAGAGAAGCTGGTGTCTCATCAAAAAAAATCCTGTAAGATAAACGAATGCAAACACTCACCCAGTGAGTATCAGAGATGTACTATTTCCTATGAAGGTTCTATCATGAGGAAAAATGAGCAAGACCCCATATGCGAATAACATTGAGAGAACTCAGAGTATCAGGATAATACTTGTTTTTGGAAGGATGTGTCTCAGCGGCATATCCTCTCGTACAAGCCACCAGGTACAGATGAGAAGGAGTATTTGCGAGATCAGAGTCACGACTGCAGAGCCGACAAAGGAATAGTGTGGAATTATAAGGATATTCCCGATGATATTGAGGAGAGCAATGCCAGCATTCACATACATCATCGTCTTCTGCCTGCCATGAGCGATGAGGATGAAGGTCGAGAGTGAGGAGATGAAGTAGAAGAGAAATATCCAGACGACGATCGCCATCGCATCGATACTCGTGAATCCATGAATAATCGTGGTGACGAATGATTCTGTCGAGATGATTCGAGTGACTTCCCATCGTGTGAGGAAGAGAAAAGCTGAGATCCCGATCCCGAAAAAGAGGAGGAGGGTATAGGCATGAGTGATGAGGGAACTGGAATGTTGGTGGGGTGGGTAGCTGGAGTGTTTGAGGGTTGGAGGACTCATTTCTGTCATTTCGAACGACCCGTCCTCCGCAGAAGCTCTGCTTCGGAGGATGGAAGTCGAGAAATTTGGTCAATTTCTAAGCAGATCCTTCGTTCCTCAGGATGACAGAAATATTCACTCACTAGCTAAATCATGCATACATTCAGAAGTAACAGTATCTTCTGGATTATTCTGTTTCTTTTTTTCTCGCTGAAAGGCTCCTGTGAGGACTGGAAGGAGTGAATTCAGAAACACAGTCCCATACATCATCCCGACTTCGACGATCTTCATCGGGAGTGCATAGAGTGCGATGACGCTATCTGAGAGTTCTCGTGGTTCCATGATCGAGAGGAGGATAGTATCGACCTTGAAGAATATCACATTCAGGAAGAGTGCGAGTCCATAGGGGAGGGAAGTGACGAGTATATGTCGGATGTAGTGAGTATCCCAGCCAAAATGCACCGGATGCCACCGATTCGCATACCACCAAGTGAGTGCAGTCATCACGAGATTTCCTGCGAGTCCTGCGATCATCACGTAGGTGAATTTCTCGGTATGGGAATTTCCCCACATGAGCCCTGCGAAGACCATGATCATCCCAAGGGTCATAAGTTTTCCTACTGTATTTGCGACGATAGAGAACTCCGTCTTCAATATAGATTGCAGATAACTCATGAGGGAACTATTGATAAGTCCGAGGAGGGTAAAAAATGATGCGATTCAGATACCAATGAGAGCTTCTCTCGAATTGTATCCGTCGAGAAAATATCCAATCGTGATAGAAAAAATAAATATCAAACAACCAGAAAGTGTTCTCAGGGTCAGAACATTCGATGCGATGGTATCGACCATTTTTGGATCATCCTTGTGTGCAGAGAGTTCTCGAACAGTGATCGTGTAGAGTCCGAGATCTGCGATCACCGCGAAGATCGAGAGAAAGTTATAGATCTTCGAATAGAGTCCATATCCAGCAATATCGAGATACCCTGTGAGGATCTTGATCATACCGATTGATATGATGGCAGTGAGAACTTTTCCTCAGATTTGAGCAAGGGTATTGGTGTAGATTTTCTTGGTAGGCACAAAAATAGGTATAAGTTATAAACGATGAATTATGAGAGATGCATTATGAATTGTAGGACGAATGAATGATTGTGAAAGAAATTTAAATAGAGATCCGTATTACCCCACCACCTCCCTCTCATAACACACCTCACAGTACACTCTCTCTGGTCTCTCTGGAGAGTATGTAGTAATCATCTTCTTTCGTAAGCCTCCTTTTGAAAGGAGGTGTCAATCACCTGTTTCTGTGGTCATTGACGGAGGATTTCCTCTCTCAGTACCAGAATTTCCCTGTATCTTTT
>JANPGO010000103.1:0-5471 GCA_031423995.1 Candidatus Altimarinota bacterium
ATTCCACTTGGGAGATTCCACTCATTTGGATGTCAGATAGTACAGGTATATCCTGGATCACCAGCCTCAGAATTCCCACCATATGATTCAGTTGTCGTATAGGGCACTCTGAGTCAGTACTGATATCCTGAATTCATACAATCAGCCAGGCTCGGATTCTTGAGGCGCTTCGTCTCTCGCATACCAGCAAGGGAGAAAATTGGCAGACTAAATCCCGTAATATCAGAAACTATATCCGTTGACATGACCTTCGAGGCATCAGAACCAGGAATTGCAACTCGTAGAAGGGTATTCCCTCACCAGTAGGACTTGATCTTCGGTGTTCCATTACGGGGATCAAAACAGGAATAGTTCGCACTGCGATGGAGTCGAGTGAGCTCATCAGTATCACGCTTCAGAATATCTGCATGTGCTTGGGTTGAGTTCACATCATACCCCACATTCGCTTCAACTCTGACCGACTGACCGAATTCGATATCAGTTCCTGCATATCCTCGAGCAATCGTACATTGATCTGGACTCGTGATAGTAGCAGATTTCCTCCCAAAGAAATACCCATCATAGCCTCAGATATTGAGTGGAAGTGATACTCTTTTGGCATAATTTTCCGTGGTAATTTGGCTATCGATAGCATTTTCTAGTGCTGCATTTCCCTCTTTGAGCGTACTCAGAGCCACTTCATCCATGAGGGTTCACTCGACCACTGGTTGATCGATACGAACGGATGCTCAGGAATTGTATCGTCCAGCATTGTGAACGAAGAGTTGTTCATCGGAAATAGTTTTCTTATTCAGCGTCTCATAGAACTTCTTCAGGAGTCCGGCAATCGGACGAGAGGTCTGGATATCTGGAATCTGATCGATCGAACTCTGATCCATTGTGTCACTTCCTCGACTCCCTATTCCTGCCTGTTGTGCAAAAGCATCAAGTTCTGTATCCGAATTTTTCGAATCATAGAGTGCAATTGCTTTATTGATATCCGTGAGGAGGTATTTCGTGAAACGACTGTACGCGAGGTTCTCTGCGTTAGCAATGGAGAGAGAATACTGGTAGACACTTTTTGCATTGATCGCGCGACTTTCATTGTATCCATCGTAGTAGAAGACCCTCGGTGCATAGCTCGTGCTGCGCAAGAATTTGCCACTTTTAGCATAGAAATCATGTGTTTTATCGAGAAATTGACTGATTTTCACTGGATCATTTGCTCCATCCCAAATTCGTCCAACACTCGGATTGATGACCCCATGCCAGATTTCGACATCGGTATTCTCACTCGCATTCGGTGCATACTCATAGATGTGAGACCGTGGATTGAAGACGAATCGCTTGTCATCAAAGTCGACATAGGGATACACGCTCGGAAAGCTAGCCCCATCACGATGAACCACAGGGATAGGAATATTTCCAATCAGTATAGTCCCGACAAGGCTCGGAATGCCTCATTTTCCATCCCCATCATAATAGAGTTTCTCATTCTCTGCAGCGATCGCTTCAGGAGGAGTATTTTTGTTCATGACATAGAGGGATACCCGAGTATTTCCAAGATAGGATTGAATATCTTCACTGTAGCGCTTGATCTTGGCACTATCAGTACTGTAGGTCTCTCGATCGACGAAGATCGTCACGAGATCACGGTAATCATCGACTGCCGCCTCTGTAGTGTCAAAAAAAGACACCTGAACCGTCTGAGAGATTAGGAGAAAAAATATAAGGAAAATGGAGAGATGCTCTTTGAAGGAAAATCGAAACCGATTTTTTCGCATAGAAGAAGCGTTTTTTGACTATTTATGGAGAAACTGGATCATAATGTATAGCACACATTTTTCTCAGGATTCTTGGCCAATATATGCTTTTTCGTTCCTTTTGCAAAGGGAAAAACCAGAAAAAAACAAAAAAAATTCGACAAAGGATCCTTTTTGCATATTATGCGCCAACTGATGAAGTAGGAGCGGTTTCTCACGATAGAATCTCGTCATCCATATACTTCCCCAATGCACTCTCTCGGGATTGTAGCTCAGTTGGTAGAGCAGGGCCCTTTTAAGGCCAAGGTCGCGGGTTCGAGCCCCGCCAATCCCACCATTTGTCACGAAAAACCCTACGAAAGTGGGGTTTTTAAGTGGCAAAATTTTGGATATGGTGGGCGAGAATCCAAATGACAGTGAATGAAATGAGCGTACGAGAAGTCCTATGAATAGCACTTCGAGAATGAGGAGAGTCGGGCGACGACGGAGAGTCACGAGCCCCACCAATCCCACCATTCATACCAGAATCTAGCTCCACAGTCCCACTTTGTAGCTCTGTGGAGCTTTTTAGTTCATAATTACTTAATACTCAAACTAAAATGTTGATAAAGACTTCAAAGTATATTATATTTTTTTCTTATTTTTACCTGTTAATAAGGGTATATTTTACTTCCATATAAATGCCAATATAATCAGTATGAATTCTTATTTCAAGATACTTTTTTTAAATGAAACCAAAACTAATATACGCATTTATTTTAGGATTTATCGGATTTGTAACCTCTTTCGGTGCACACATTGTCGCTGTGAATTTACCAAGTTATGCAAAGGAAATGGGAGTTGGATTAGCTATAATTGGTGTACTGATTGCAGCATATGATTTTGCTGAAATACTTGCCAAACCTATATTTGGGGTTTTGGCAGATAGACAAGGAATGAAGAGAACAATGATAGCAGGAATAATTGTTTTTATTATTGCCTCATTACTGTACTTAGTTATCAGCCCCACATTACTTATCTTAGTAAGATTCTTGCAAGGTCTCGGTGCTGCAGCTCTCTCTAGTGTTTCTATAGCCCTCGTTGCAGAATATTATAGTCAAGATCGAGGGAAAGCATACGGTATTTATAATGCAATAAAAGGTGCTGGCTATGTATTGAGCCCAGTAATTTGAGGCTATATAGTTTTAAAATCAGAATTTTCTAATATTTTCATAGCTACAGCTGCTATAGGAGTGTTAGCCTTGTTCTTAGCTTTCTTTTTACCAAAAACTAAAAATGATCTAAAAGCTGAATTAGATGATGACGATGATTTCTCTATAAAAGGTTTCATTGAAGCTTTTCGTAATCCAATTCTCTTACCATGGTACTTAGTTATTGTTATAAATATGTTTTTTGTTGGAATTCTCTTTGGTTTTTTACCTGTTAGGATAGCAAACTTATGATATACACCATTCCACGCAGGAATTGTAATGTCCGTTGTTGCTCTAAGTTATATATTGATACAACCAATTGCTGGAATAATCGCTGATAAAAAAATCCCTTGATTACTATTAAAATTGGTCTCATACTTTCAGCTATAAGTGTAATTCTTATACCATTTGTAAGTGGTATAGTACTTATTCTCATATCTATTGTTTCTGGTATTGGTGTTGGTATAGTGTGGACTAACACGGATACACTTGTTAGCTCTTTAGCGAAGAAAGGTGCTTTGGGGCAAACAGTTGGAATAGCAGGGTCTTTTAAGGAATTTGGAGATATGATAGGTCCATTGCTCATTGGGCTACTGTCACAAGCATTTGGTCTCACTATAGGATTTGTAGCATGTGGAATTTTAGGATTGATTGCTTTCGGTTTTATCATGAAAGAACATACTACAAAGTAATTTGATCAAATCATTTTACAACTTATTATAAAAGTTAAGTATTTATATGAGGAAAATGATTTTACACTAAAGTAACCCCATGGATACTGTTGGTATAATGAAGACTAATTTCTATATCACGATATAATCCTGTACTGTATTTCCTATAGTTCCATTTTGTTCTATTTGTTTTCTTTTTTCAAGTTTTCTCACCTCTTCTCTACAAAGAGGGATAAACTGAGTCATCCACCTACTTCCATATTGCCACTTCCTCATCTTGTGATAGGATCGATAATCGAATGTGATCTTTCGAGGTAGTTCGACCATTTGATTCAGAAAAACTCTTGTGAAAACAGGAGGTTTTTCATGGAATTCGTAGGAATCATGATTTTACTTCCAATGAAAAAGAGTGAACATATTTGCTTCTTTCCTCGAATCATGATACGATACACTGGTCAGTATCTCTTCAAGGCAAATTATGAAACGAACATTCTATATCTCACTCATGATGCTTTTCTTCATCATGATCACCGTATCACTCTATTTCTGTACAATTTACTGCCTCGTCATCTATCGTATCGTTCCTCTTAGATCGATCATAACATTCACGGATCTCATGCTCTCACGAGAAGTATATGTCTTCGTGGTATGTATCGGTGCATTACTCGGCTATATGATGGGAAGACGCTGGTGGCAGATCATCTATGTCGATCGAGTCTACTATTTCGATCGTCCGAAGGCACGAACTCGTACGAAGAAAATCACAAAAAAAGGAGAACTCTCCGCGTAGAGAGAGATCTGAAATGTGTTTGACTTTCTCATCATTCTCACTATCCTCCTCTCGAATTACTGAAAATTGAGAAACAAAAATTCTCAAAATCAAGAAGTTCAAGGCAGAATAAAATTTTTCGAAATAAGTGTATAATGAAATACACGATTGAGAAAAATCTATTCTCACAAAGAAATTCACAGATTTTCATAATTTTTCGCCCGCGTAGCTCAGTGGAAGAGCAGCAGCCTTCTAAGCTGAAGGTCACAGGTTCGATCCCTGTCGCGGGCACCATATGAATCAAAAAACTCCATCCGAAAAGGTGGAGTTTTAGGTAGTATGTCTTATTAGTCTGATGACCATCAACCATCTCAAACTGGGAGCCTTGCTCATCTGCCAGCCATACAGAGTCCATCAAGTTCAGTAAATACAGGGAAATAACTATCTGAAGCTGATTTTGAATGAATAGGAACGACTCAGTGTCATTCGATTTGGGACTGGCTCGCAAATAACTTCATTCTTTCTGTGACAAGTTGCACTATTCTCCTATTCAGGGAATCTATCTCCGTTCTGAGTGATTCTATTGTATCTATCATTTCTGAAGGTTCTGCAGACTCCTGAATCCAACGAGAATATGCCATAATAGCATTCCAAAGATTATCTGATTGATTGTTAGTTTTTCAAACATTCCCCACTGCATGTGCCCTTATTTTGAGATATTGAAACATATCATTTCTAACAATTTCTTCTCTCTCAGGATCGAGAATAGGTCTGTCATTGTTTTTCTTATATGTTCAGATTCTGAGTGAGACAGCATCCCTTGACTTTAATACCTCTGTAATACCAGCATCGATAGTATTTACAGCTTCACTGAAGCTTGGTAGATGAGCCACTGCGACTTGTGCTCAAGTCGGAACTCATGACCCCATAGACGTTGGTCGTTCTACAGCAGATAAACCTAAGGAAACACGGAAAAATACCAATAAAATCTTCAAAAAAAGAGTGTAAATGCACTCTTTTTTCATATAATGTAAGTACAACTTTTAGTTTTCTAATCTTGTTACTATGAGTTTTACATGAAGCTTTCTCTCATTGGCTA
>JANPGO010000104.1:0-1792 GCA_031423995.1 Candidatus Altimarinota bacterium
GATGAACCTATTAGGTCAGATATTCCTGAAGGGATGAAGGTTGTAAAAAATACTGAACTGGACCAGTATCAGGGATTTCGCTTAAGCCCTCTTTCTAAAGAGGGTGCCGAGTGAAACGAGGCGGGAGATTTGGCTTCTAGAAGTTCAGAGCAAAATCCTCAGTCTCCTCCTTCGTCGTCGACAGCTCCTTTACAAAAGGAGCCTACTTGGCACATCGATCCAGAAATCATGAATGTCGTCATCTCAGATGAGCAGGGAAACTACTATAGAATCGTGAAGATGGAATATGACTTTCTCATGAAACACGCACTTCCTCTTCCGACAATGCACTGGCTCGATCGGATGAAGATGGGATTTCGAATCAAATAATCTATGCCAAAAGAACTCCTCTTCGCCTTCATCAGTACCACTATTTATCTTTCTGGAGCATTTTTCTATTGGAGAGATACCTATAGAAAGCGGACACTCCCACATCCATTTTCGAATATCATCTGACTCATACTCGTCGGATTCAATTTTTTTGTCCTCCTGAATCAACGAGAGTATTACTCCCTGATACCGCTCATCCCACTCATCTTTTCGATCTGTGTCTTCGGTATTGGGTACGGACTCCGAGGGATTCGGAAGATACGGATCAACTGGTTCGACTACCTCTGTTTCTCACTCGCCATCGTGATGCTCCTCTACTGGTACCTCTCGAGAAATGTCCTGAATACCGTGATCTTCACTTGTATCATTGATGTCATCACATTTCTCCCTGTGATCAAGAAATCGTGGCTCCTTCCCTGGACAGAGACATGTGTCTCATGGTTCACGGGCATACTGAATATGTGATTTCTCTATCTGGCTCAGACGGGTGCAACACTCGAATCAAGTCTCTACTGGCTCGCATATGTATCAGTGAATGCACTGATCGTCATAGTGATCATCAGCCGACGATGGTATTTGAAGGGATGGAAGAGTATTTTTGAATAATTCACTATGACAAGAGAACTCACTTTTGCTCTCATTAGTATCCTCATTTTTATGATTGGGATGGTGCCATATACCATCGATGTCATACGTTGAAAAACTCTACCACATCCATACTCATATGGTGTATGGGCGCTTATACTCGGAGTCAATACATCGGTTCTCATATTTCAGTGAGAATATATTGGGAGTCTTCCTGGTATCATTATTACGTTACAAAATATGTTTCTTTGTCTCTATGGAATATATAGCGCTCATAGAATTCCCATACGCATCTTCGACAAGATCTGTCTCATACTGGCACTTTGAGCATTTATTTATGGAATACTTTCTCGAGACTTCTTTCATACTATACTGCTCACAATATTGATAGACATACTCGCATACCTGCCTTCTGTGAAGAAGTGATGGATACTCCCATGGTCAGAGACGAATTTTGCTTGGTTTCTCACATGAGTAAATAATACAGTTATGCTCTTTGCGATCGAGAAGTCTTCATTTGAAACGCTTGGCTTCTGGATCTATAATGCGAGCTGAGCATATTTATTTTGTCTGATGATACTCTTTCGTCGTTGCTATCTGAAATGATGGCACTCTATATTCGAATAGTGTTCACATTATTTTCTCGATGTTTCGAGCTCTCCGTTCCTCCTCTCTGCTATTATCTCAGTACTCCCCTCTATTTTCCTTTGACAAGCGCCATCATTTTTATATAATCCGCCCAACTCATGGCAGAAGCCAGGTTTTTATATTGTTTTATTCTATACGATGCCGAACACAAAAGCAGCAAAAAAGGCACTCAAAGTCAGCGTAAAGAAGC
>JANPGO010000105.1:0-12821 GCA_031423995.1 Candidatus Altimarinota bacterium
GCATATATCGATAAAACTCCAGATTCTGTTCATCTCGACGGCATGGAGGCAAAGCTCTACCGACTTATCTGGGAACGAACAGTCGCAAGCCAGATGAAGGAAGCAGAAGTTGAGACAACGACCTATCATTTCGCACCAAAGGGACATGATGAAGATTGGATCGTGAAGGGTGAGGTGATCAAGTTCCCAGGTTTTATGAAACTCTACATAGAGGGCACTGATGAGGAGAATGATGAAGAATCAGAATCCAAAAAACTCCCGCTGGTGCGAAAATGAGAAATCCTTCCATCGACGGACTTTATTGGGAATCAGAAATTTTCCCTTCCACCACCCCGCTATACTGAGGCTGCACTCGTCAAAAAGCTCGAATCAGAAGGAATTGGTCGTCCTTCGACCTATGCCCCGACGATTCAAACAATCCAAGATCGTGGATATGTCGTGATCGAGCAGAAGAAGCTCATCCCGACTGATATTGCCTTCATCGTCGTGGATTATCTCGATCAAGAATTCTCGAACTTCATGCAGTATAGTTTCACAGCGGACGTCGAGAGTCAGTTCGATCAGATCGCAGAAGGGAAGCTCGATTGGCAGAAGATGCTCGGAGACTTCTATGCTCCATTTCATGCATCAATCGAGAGTGCTCTTGGAACAGAGTGACGATTTGCTGGAGAACGTATCCTCGGGAAAGATACTGTCACAGGACGAACCGTACTTGCTCGTATGAGTCGATTCGGGCCTGTCGTGCAGATAGGGGCGACTGATGAACTCGCTGAAGATGAGAAACCTCGGTATGCGAATCTGGCTCCAGGTATGTCTATCGATGATGTGAGCCTCGAAGATGCACTGAAGCTCTTCTCATTTCCGAAAGAAATTGGTTCGTATGAGAATAAAGCAGTCATAATCGGTCAGTGACGATATGGTCCCTATGTGAAGTGGGGAGAAGAGTTCGTCTCTATTCCACGAAGTGAAGATGCACATGCAGTTGATCTCGATCGTGCCATCGAGATTATCGAGGCAAAAAAAGTCGAAAATGCTCCCGTCGGACACTATCAGTGAGAACCGTATACGAAGGGGAAGTGAAGATTTGGTCCGTTTCTCAAGTGGAAGGATCTCTACGTGAATGTTCCTCGTGCGGTCGATTTCGAAAATATCTCTCCTGAGGAAGCTGAGAAGCTCATCGCTGCCAAGGTCGATAAAGAAACGAATCGATATATCCATCACTGGCCAGAAGAGAAAATCTCCGTCGAGAATGGTCGCTATGGTCCCTATATCAAATTCGGGAAAGAGAATGTCTATCTGAAACGAGGAGGCAAGAAGATTACTGATGAGGAACTCATACAGAAGCTCACACTCGATGAAGTGAAAGAGATGATTATCGAACAAATCCCAAGTGCATTTAAGGAGAAAAAGACTAAGACGAAGGCTAAGGCTAAGTGAGAAATAGAGAAACCAGTTGCCAAGAAAGCTCCAGCAAAGAAGAAAATAAACTAGTTTCTACGGAGTGAGATATCTGGCTCCATTTTTTGATTTTTCCGAGAAATTCTCTATACTCTGGCTATGACATTCTCCCAGAAGTTCAAGCGATTTTTTGAGCCTATAGTCCATGATCCAAAGACCTATATCCAGTGTACATTCGAGTGAATTCTGGATGGACTTTTTTTCATTGCTTCACTGTATTTCTTCGAAATTATCGGACAGACGATTCACCTCTCACAGACGGAAGAGTTCTATAATGCTATTTTACTATTCGGTGCTATTTCTCTTTCGTATTTTCTGATAAAAATTCTCGTTATTCATTGGGGTTGGGTGAATATCTATGTGAGTATTGATACTTTCGCATCGAAACGGTATCTCTCCGCATTTATCGCTGGTGAACCAAATGCAGTAGAGAAAATATGAACCGGGAGATTTCTCCAAGTCTATCGCTCGTGAACTCGTCTCTGGATGGAAATGATACATGGATTTCTGAGCACTGATCTCGCACTGATCCTCTCGAGTATATATGGAATTATACGAGTCTCACAGTTCAATATATATTACGGTTTTTTATTCATTTCCACACTCGTGATCCTTCTCCTAGTAACCTACTATACCGATAAAAGATATACCGTCCCATATCGAAAAAGACGAGTCGAAATAGAGAGTGACTATGGGAGACTACTTGCACGAGTATTCATGTCGAAGATGGAATATATGCAGAATCACGAATTTCCAAAAGAGCTCACTCGGATAGCATCGATGCTCCAGAATATACGAACCCAGAACCACCATATTGATAATACAGTGTGATGAATGTATATTGTCGTGCGTGTTTTGGGATTCCTCTTTCGTCTAGGGGTGTATGTTTTCGTAGGTCGAGCGGTACTCGAGGGGACGGCGAGTTTCTGGCTCCTCTCACTCTATATCATGATCGTCTCGACCATCGAGATGACGATGCGAACTGTATATGATTCATTCCGTCGATTCACTCGGGACGGGCAGCAAATCGAGAAGCTCTGGTCCACTTTCGACTCCCTTACTCCGATCAAGTGATACGACTCTGGCAACACATTCACCCCCGATCACAAAAACATCGAAATCAAAAATATTTCTTACGGCTACACTGAATCTAAAGTCTTTGAAAATTTCTCTCTCACCATCGAGAAAGGGAAGAAGACAGCACTCGTCTGAGCCTCAGGAGGAGGAAAGACCACACTGATCAAACTTATTGCTGGATACCTCCATCCAGAATCTGGAAGTATCTCAGTCCTCGGGAATCCACTCGGTACTACAGCTCTCAAAACCTATTATCCTCATATCGGCTACCTTACCCAGGATCCGAGTGTCTTCGATGGAACGATCAGAGAGAATCTGATTTCCGCCGTAGCAAATACTGATGTCTTGTCATCTCGAACGAATGTGAGAGATCCCTTTCAAAATCACATTTGAGAAAAGAATAAAGAAAATCTCTTATCTGCAAGAAAAAGAGATTTACCCACAAGGGGTATACTGACTACCTCGCTCACCCGGAATGACAAAATACAAGATGCTAACAAAATACAAGATGTTGAACTCGAACAAAAACTGACTCAAGCACTCAAACTCGCCCACTGTGACTTCGTCTTCGAACTCGAGAAGGGTCTCGATACTGAAATAGGGGAAAGGGGAGTGAGACTCTCCTGATGACAGAAACAACGTCTCGCCATCGCAAAGATATTTCTCAAGGATCCAGAAATCATCCTCCTGGATGAACCTACCTCTGCTCTTGACTCCTTCAGTGAAGAGAAGATCACTGAAGCACTGAATACACTCTTCGAATGACGTACGGTTATCATCGTGGCGCATAGACTCCAGACGGTGAAGAAGGCTGATGATATCATCGTCATCGAGTGAGGATCAGTGGTTGAGCGAGGAACACACACAACCCTTGTGGAACAGGGAGGAATCTATGCGAGGATGCTCGAGTTACAGAGTGGATTTTAACCCCATTTTCATGAAGTATCTTTTCTTTTCTATGGTTGTCATCTGAGGAATTTTCTCTACTCTGTCTCTATTCGCTTGAGCTGACTGAGTGACTAGATGAAATATCACAGAGATTCGTCCCCAGGTACGTCACATTATTTCACTCGGAAAAAGTATCGAAGTACATCTTGGTGAACCTATTCTCGATCGTCTCATCGCTCATCGACAGAAAATACTCGAACAGGTAGAGTCGAACCTCAATAATCTCGGATGAATTCGTACTCAGGCAACACTCGATATATCAGAAAGCTATCATCTCACACTCCAGAAATATAAACTCTCCTGTGAAGTTGCAGGGCTTCGTATGATGATGGAGAGTCTCACTCATTCGGCTCTCGATGAGGATGAGATTATAGGATCACTTCATTCTTTTCCAGGGCCGCTGAGTTCTGGAAGTGTCTGGTGAGATCCAGATACTGAGTTCGTCGGATCTATCACAGGAAGTCAGTTCTGGCATACAGGATATGGTATCTATGAGTCCCCACTGAAGCACTATGTCCAATCCCTCGGATATACTGCGGATACATATAATCGTTGGTCATCGAGTTTCTCCTGAGCGGATACTCTTCTCACTCATCTCTTCGACGATCTTGAAGAGTGACATCGTGTCATGCTCTGGTGAGATTGGTGCACCCTTCCAGCATATGAAGATGGGATGCTCGAAGATGTTGATGCATTTGTAGTCGAGCATACTTTC
The DNA here is from genome assembly GCA_031423995.1 of Candidatus Altimarinota bacterium. GTDB lineage: Bacteria > Patescibacteriota > Gracilibacteria > BD1-5 > UBA2023 > STC-74. The sequence goes on from JANPGO010000105.1 coordinate 4,199, forward strand.
CTGAATGCACGCAATCCATGTTCGAGAAGCTATAGTGAAAGACGATTCTCATGGAAGACTCCTGACGGAAAAATGATTCAGTGACTCTCTGGTGAACATGTTTTCCTTCTCCTCGGATACAGAGGAAAAAAGGAGCATCCAGATAGTGTTATTGTCTGGGATACGGACACAGGGAAACATATTTTCTCATATACTGAATGGATGCGAAAGTGGTCTGCACTTGATTATCGTGCTCTCAGTATCATCAGATAATTGTTCATTTTGAAATATTTTTCTCAAAATTCAATACAATTTCTCTATACCCTTGTATGTATTTATTTGACAGCGTTTTATAAATATATACAATACGGAGTATCCTAATTTTACACTATGTCAAAAAATAAGAAGTACGAGACTTCTTCGGAAGAGGCGCTCAAGAAGGCTGAAAAAAAAGCACTTAAGCAAAAAACAAAGGCTGAGAAAAAAGCAAAGAAGGCTCAAGAAAAAGCGCTCAAGAAAGCACAGAAAGAAGCAAAAAAATCTGAAAAGAAGAAAACAAAGAGCACAAAAGCTCCAGCTCCAAAAAAAGCTCCAGTCAAAAAACCAGTAGCTGTAAAGAAGGCTCCAGTAAAAGCTCCAGTCAAAAAATAACATCTCTTCAAACGTCCCATTTGGGACGTTTTCCTTATTCTTTTTCTATGCCAAAAAAAATCACTCTCAAAAATATTGCTACTCGTGCTCCTGCCGGTATGACGAAAGAAAAGGCACTAAAGGAACTCGAGAAAATGAAAGCAGAAATTATTGAACTCCAGGATCAATTCTACGCAGATGGTCGATATTCTCTTCTTATCGTTCTCCAGGGAATGGATGCAAGTGGGAAGGATGGAACCGTCAGACATGTCCTCGGTGGTGTCAATCCATCAGGAATCAAGGTCTATTCTTGGAAGAAACCAGTGGGAGAAGAGACAAAACATGACTATCTCTGGAGACTTCATCGCGTTACCCCAGAAAAAGGAATGATTACCGTCTGGAATCGTTCTCACTATGAGGATATCCTCGTGCCAACAGTTCTTAAGTTTCTCGATAAAAAGGTCGTAGATCGTCGATATGATCATATCAACAACTTCGAGAAGATGCTCACGGATGAAGGAACAATTATCGTGAAGTGCTATCTCCATATGTCGAAGGATGTTCAGCTCGAGCGACTTGAGGAACGCATGCTCGAACCGCATAAGTACTGGAAATCGACGGGTGCAGACTTTGATTCTCGAGCCCTCTGGGATGACTATATGTCAGCCTATGAATCAGTCCTTGAACGAACTGATACAGTCCATGCTCCCTGGAATATCATCCCTGTCGATAATAAGTGGTACAAGCTCTGGCTCGTCGCGAAGCAAGTCCTTGCTGCGATGAAATCAGTGAAACTCGAATGGCCTCTTCTGACTGCAGAAAATATTCCTGAGAGTGTCCGTCAAGATGTAGAAGAAAAAAAGCTCCGTATCAAGATCGCTCTCGAACAGGAGAAAAAGAGTCCTCCTACTCCAAAAGAGAAGAAGACTCTTTCCAAGAAAAAGTCTGTTCCAGCCATGAAGTCAGTAGTTCCGAAGAAGGAATCAGCTCCGAAGAAGTCTCCTGAGAAGGTTTCTGTTCCAAAGAAATCAATTCCGAAAAAATAATCACTATATATTCCCCTGATCTTCTCGATCAGGGTTTTCTTTTTCTCGGATGAGCTTCGCAAGGAGTCTAAATAATTTCTCTTCATAACGAGCAAATCGTTCATTTTCGATGACCCATCCTATTTGTGAATCATAGTCGATAATTGCGACTTTATTTGCAAAGATTATTTTCGATATATTGTCTCAGAATTCATCAAAAGAAGAGGGAATCATGATGACTTCACGATTTGGGTCATTCATTCGTTTTTTCGCCTGATGAACATTGGTGATGACGATGCGCTCGAATTCTTTCTTTTTCTGAATCGATTCGTAGTCATCAGGAGTATAGATACTTTTTCCTGCATACTCTCCCCTCGATGAGCTATATCTGTAGTATATCCCTCATTTTGGCACTGATTGGAGGAGGTCAGCGTGGATCGAGCGGATTCCATCGACTCATTCTTTGATCGAGAGGATAGGTGTATGCATTTTTTTCTCATACATGAGTTCGAGTTCTGGAAGGGTATTTTCTGCGAGAGAGTTGAGTGTGTTGAGTTTGTCTCTGAGCTTTTTCGGAGAGGTGACATGGTAGAAATACCGCTTCCCATCGAGGTACGATTTCTCGACGAGTCCATCCGCTTCAAGGGAACGGAGTGATTTGTAGACCATCGGTCTATGGGTATTCGTTTTCTCTGCGATGTCAGTGACGATCAGATAAGGATGGTCGAGGAGAGTCATATAGACGGCTCGTTCATGTTCAGAGAGTCCGAGTCGTTCGAGAAGATGGAAGTATTTTTTCATAAGTGTATTTTTTAGAGTACACTTTTATTGTACTGTTGATTCAATATCTGTCGAATTATTTTTATTCAATAGAGTATTTTGAGCATTTCTTTGATCAATTGTAAGACCTAGAATAGACAGAGATATACTCAAAGTATATTCTTAATTTTGAATTCTATGGAAGTACTATCGGTGGATTTGAGGCAAAAGATCAGAGATATTTTCGATGCTACGACTCTGAGAGTTGGTATGACTACCTATCAGGTGGATCGAATCCTCTGATTAGATTATCACTCACTGAGTACGGATCAAATTCAACAATGAACACTTGAACGTATCGAGCAAATACTCACAATCATTGCGTACTTGAAGATCTACTGGTACTCAGCAGATATAACTACTTCACCCGATCAGACAGAAGCTGTATCCCAGTATCTTCATAATCCCCATCCTGATACAGATAATATGAGACCGATCGAGGCACTCACAGAGGATCCTAAAATCTGGATACCACGTCTTCTCTCACAGCTTGAGACAAGTGATCCAGATATTCGAAAATTTTTTCCTGTTGTCTATCTTCATTGGGAGGAAAATAAGAGTTGACAAAACCATAATCATAAATAATATCCATATATGTTCTCTCCACAAATTTCCACATCTTGGCATCATACTCTCACCTCACGGTGTGGTATTGTGTTGTAGATATTTGTATAAAATAGTTACTGCAAAATCCCCCGTGAGTGTAAAAAGCTTTCGGGGGATTTTTTATCTTTTCTCAAATCAAAAATGTATCTCTACTTCAAAACGAAACATACTTGGCAAAACATCTGGCATCATTATCTCTCGCATTGGCGGTAAGGATTTTTTCATTCGTCATCCTGAACTTGATTCAGGATCTCTCGCATAAAACTCTTTCCGCCAAAGTAGGCGGATTTTATTAAATTAATTTTCTTTTTTATGAAAACAACACAACCACTTATGATCGCATTTCCCGGTGAAAAACGAAATGCAGAAATGATGAAACAACTCCTCTCAAATGCCTGACTCTTATGACCAGCTGAATCTGAAAAGGATGTCTTCGATGTTCCAAAGCTCTGAGCCCGTATGGTGAGCACTCGAGGTTCTGATGCTGTCAGGATGATCCTCGCTCGACAATTTCCTGCTCTGATCAATGGTCTTGATGTCATCACTGAGAATCTCCTCGCTTCTCGAATGAGACCCAGGCTGGATACTCTCTCATGATCAATTGCAGAATGAATCATAGGTTTTGATCCCATAATTCCTCGAAGTATTCAAGGTGTTTTTTCTACTGATCTTTCTGCTTCTGAAAATTCTTCGAATAAGCCTTCTCTCTCTGTCTCATGAATATTTGATTCCTTAGATCCTGTTCGATTGAAGCTCTTGGTTCGATCAGGAATGGAGGAAAAACTCGAGGATATGGATACACTGAGTCGTCGATGAGATATCCTCACGAGTTACCCCTATCTCGTGCGGATGCTCCTCTCACGAAAATTCTGAGGTGGGAATGTCGGTACCATCAAGCTGGTCGAAGGAAAAGTAGAATCTCTTCTTGCAAGTGGATTCTGACAGTCAGCAGTCGATATCGTCGATACAGGTTATACGGCTCGTAGAAATGGGCTCGTTGTTTGACCTGATATTTTTGAATCATATCCTACGTGTATCGTTCAGGATGATGCTCTTGCAAGCAGTCGTCGGGTTCGTGATTTTGCCTGAACGATGATCGAGCTCTCGAATTCTCAGTACTATGATTCTCCTCGATATCGAGAGAGATATCCAAGAGGTTAAATTACGAGATCAAATTTTCGTATAAAAACTCACAACCGAAGTCTAAAAGCTCTTTGCACAAATCTTTCCGCAAAAAATATAAGAGTATGCTTATCACATTTTTCACATCTTGATGGAATATCCCTCTTCCTCATTGGCGGATATTTTAGCATTTTTATTTTTCTAAAGTCTGTCAGAGAGGAATCTTGGGCAGACTTTTTTTATTTCACGTTTTACTATTTTTTTATGAACTCACATGCAACTTTCCATTCCATATCGAGTGAACTCCAAGAGATACAAGATGCTTGTACTCGGGTAGTTGCTCAATCAACATCTCAAGCCATCCTGATTACGGTAGTTTATCGTGATACAATAGGCAGGACACTATCAGTCCGAGTCCCAAGTGATGACATCACTCTGAGCCAGATCCCTCAAAGGGGTACCTACTTTACTTGAATTAACTAAATTATATGAACCTCAAAAATACTATCATACATCCTTCGGGATATTTCTGAGAATTCGGAGGTCGCTACATTCCTGAGATGCTCATCCCCATTATGGATGAGCTTCAGGAAGGGTTTTTCAAAATCAAAGACACAAAAGAATTCCAGGGAGAACTCCATAATCTTTATAAAAATTTTGTCGGGAGACCCTCCCCACTTACCTATTGCGCTCACCTCAGTGAGAAAATAGGATGATGAAAGATCTATATAAAAAATGAGGGCACCAATCATACCTGAGCTCATAAGATCAATCATTGTGTCGGTCAGATACTTCTCGCAAAATATCTCGGAAAGAAACGAATCATTGCTGAAACGTGAGCATGACAACATGGTCTGGCTACAGCGAGTGTCGCTGCAAAGTTTTGACTTGAGTGTGTGATCTATATGGGAAAAAAAGATTATGAAAGACAACGTCCAAACGTCTACTATATGGAACTTGCAGGTGCTCAAGTCATATCGGTCGAAGAGGGGGACTAGACCCTGAGGAGCGCCGTCAATGCTGCCATAAAAGACCTCATTAACCATTCAAGTGACTCATACTACCTTCTCGGTACGGCGTGTGGCCCACACCCATATCCATCAATGAGTGTTTTTTTCCAGAAAATTATTGGCGAAGAAGTACGAATACAACTCTCTGAGTCTATCTGAAAAAACCCAGATATCCTCATCGCTTGTGTCGGTGGCTGAAGCAATGCACAAGGACTTTTCTATGAATTCCTCGATGATTCATCCGTACGAATGATCGGAGTAGAAGCATGAGGGAAATGAATCAATACAGGAAAACATGCGGCTCGGTTTACTCAGAAGCAGCTCTGAGTCCTACAAGGATATAAGTCATATTTTCTCCAAGATACTGATTGACAGATTTCCGAGACATACTCTCTCTCTGCGGGACTTGATTACTCATGAGTGAGTCCCCAACTTGCGTATCTCGAGAAGATCGGAAGGGTAGAGATGGTATCAATAACCGATAATGAGGCGCTAGAGGCACTCTCGCTTCTCATGAAAACAGAGGGTATACTTCCTGCACTCGAATCCGCACACGCTGTCGCCCATACTATAAAGATCGCAAAAACAGTGTCAAAAGATCAGATTATCGTCTGTAATCTCTCAGGACGATGAGACAAAGATCTCTTCATCACAGCACCAAAATTTGATCCAAAGTTTAGAGACTTTCTCGAATCATATCTCCATAATCTTTCCTAAACTATGAAAAATATAATGACCCATCTCGTGTATGGATATCCTGATATTGCATCCAGCGAAGCACTTTTCTCGCTCCTATCGAGATATTCCAAATTTATCGAAATACAGTTTCCTTTTTCTGATCCTATTGCTGACGGGGAAGTCATTTCTGAGGCAAACTCTGTTGCACTTCAGAATAATATCTCCACAAGTGAGATTTTCGATTTTATCGAAAAGCATCGACAAAGTACCTGAGCTCAGGTACTGACGATGAGCTATTTTCATACGGTATTTCGTTATGGTATAGAACAGTTTGTCTCTGATGCTGCTCGAGCTTGAGTCTATGGAATTATCGTTCCAGATATCCCACTCGATCAAGAAGAGGGAAAGTTGCTCTATAGATACTGCCAACTCTACGGCATATATTTTATCATACTCGTTTCACCACATACTTCAGATACTCGACTCAAAATGTTTTCAGAATATGGACAGGGATTCATCTATGCTCTTTCGCAAAATATGACGACGGGTGCTTCTGGGAATTTTTGATTCGATTTTCAAACCTCTATCTCTCGAATACGCTGATATTTCTCTCTTCCGATCGGAGTAGGATTCTGAGTACAGAGTATTTCTGATATCGAGAAAGTAAATTCTGTCGCAGATTTTGCTATCCTAGGAACGAAGATTATCCGCTTATTTCAAGAGTGATGAGTGGAGGCTGTAGAGTGATTCTTGCAAGGAATCCCATAAAATCAGCGAACATTAAACTTGGATGCTGAACCGCCACTTCTCTGATATTATAAATCTCAAAATAAATATGATCACTCCGGCACTGAATCCGATAATATAAAGATATTTTTGTATGAGATTTTTTCCTTTTTTGAGAGCAATTCGATTGGTATGTAGATCAGAAAGTCACGATACAGCTATATTATGCTCTTCTCTTTTTCTATTACCACTTTCACACTCATATCTCGAAAGTTGAAATCTCGTATAACTTCGGTATAGTAGAGTCAATATTCTGAGACTCGATCCTGAATTCTCTTTTCGCTCGAAGATTCGAGCTAGCAATAACCTCTTATAGTTTTATTATGAAAAAAATCATCACTGGTATCAAATCGACCGGCTCATCACTTCATCTCGGGAATCTCATGGGAGCCGTGCTTCCATTTGCTCGGGTTGCAGAGGGGAATGATGCTGCGATATTTATCGCGGATCTCCACTCGCTCACGAGCGTGAAGGATGGTGAGACTCTTCGTCATCAGACGCTCGAGATCGCGACGGAGTATTTCGCGATCTATGGGATCGATACTCCCTATACGATCTTTCGTCAGTCAGATATTCATAATATCACGAAACTCATGTGGATCCTCACGAATGTGACGCCATATTCACTGATGCTTCGGGCGCATAGTTTTAAGGATTTTGAACAAAAAAGAGAGGATTTAATCTTAAATCATGCAAATGCAAGAGGAAAAATAGAAGCATATAAACAGATGGAAGATCGTTTGATAAAACTTCCTGAAGACCTTTTAGAGTTTAAATTAATAGTAGAAAATAATATAGACAAGGCTGAAAGTAATTTGAAAGATTTAAATGAAAGATTCGAAAATAATCTCAATATGTGAGTCTTCAATTATCCGATCCTGATGGCGGCGGATATCGTCGGCTATGATATCGATGCCGTGCCAGTTGGAGAAGATCAGATCCAGCACCTCGAGATGACACGAGATATCGTCCGCGCGTTCAATAAAACGTATGGAAAGGAAGTATTCCGAGAGCCAGAGGCGATAGTCCCCAAAAGTCTCGGGAAGCTCCCAGGGATCGACTGACGCAAGATGAGTAAGAGCTATGATAACTTCATCGGAGTTTTCGATGATGACAAGCTCCTAAAGAAGCGGATTATGTCTATTAAAACTGGTTCTGAAGATATTAACCAAAAGAAGATGAATCCGGATGAATGTAATGTCTTCGCTCTTTATCGCGTATTCGCGACTCCAGAAGAAACCGCTGCTCTCCGTGCGAAGTATGAATCAACAAATATCGGATTCGGCTATGGTCATGCGAAGACAGCCCTCTTCGAAGTGCTCCAGCGATACCTCTCTCCGTACCGAGCAGCTCGCGAGAAGCTCCTCCAGAATCCTGAGATCGTCGAAGCCCGTCTTGCAGAGTGAGCTCGGATCATGAATGCTCGACTGGATGAGAAGATGCGAGAGGTATGTGAGGTGGTGGGGGTGAACTAAAAAAATTTCCAATATATCAATTACGAATATATTTTGTATTTTCTCGAATTTGTCTATAATTCTCATATGACCCAAGAACAAAAATTTATCTCGTACTTTCTCAATTCAGCCTATATGAATATGCATATGGAAGATGAAGCTGTCTACAGTGAGGATGAGTTGGCAGATCGATATAGATTGACCCTACAATGACTCACTGATGAGTGAGTACACCGAGATCTCATATTCAAATCCTAATGAGCAAAACGACTCCCTCATATCGCGAGACGAAATATGGTATACTCTCGATTGCTGAGATTGAGGGAGTGATTTTCGATAATCTCATCCAGACAAAAGCGTATCTTCTCAGAAACCTAAAATCCCCCCAAAATTTTCCATTTCTCCCTAGAACCCGAGGCTTAACTGTGCAGAAAGTTGAGGTTTCTGAGTTACTTTCTCGAGATTCCAGTAGATTTTCCTCACTTTTTTCATATAGTCTCCTATGAAGCAGATG
>JANPGO010000106.1:0-9569 GCA_031423995.1 Candidatus Altimarinota bacterium
GGTCGATCCGACTATCCAAATCAAGTAAACAATGTCCTCGCATTTCCCGGGATATTCAAGTGAGTCCTCAAATACGGCAAGAAAAAAATCACCGACGAGATGAAGATCCGAGCAGCAGAAGCACTCGCAAGTGCCGTCGAACATCCATCAGAGTCATCTATCCTTCCTGATGCGCTGGATAAGTCTGTGGCAGATATTGTTGCCGAGGCGATGAGATAATGAATCTAATGAACTAAAACTCAGTTTGTAGACAAAGGGTTTCCCATGGGAATCCTTTGTCTGAGTTGTTCCCAAAAAATTCAATTTGTTGGAATTTCGTTATCTCCAGTTTCTTCATAGAGATGAAATTCTAATCACCGTAAATCAATCCAAGAAATCTTATCTAAGGATACTGGTATGGCACTATCAGATATACCGGAAATAAGTCCTGGTCTCAATAAAAAAAGGATTACGTCTATCTTGAATTTGTCAGTTTTTTAGCGTAGTATTATCTCAACTCATGGAAATAATATATCTCTTTCAGCTTACAGAGATTCATATCTTTGCTGTAATGCCATTTTCAGTAGGATGAATAAACATAGTCTTCTCAGTTTCTACCACAAATCATCAGTCAATACTCAAAGTTTCTTCAACTTGACTTGTGACATTTACTGAATTTCTCGTTGTATAATAAACAACACTTTCAGTAGATACATCGGGTGATAAATTCATTTTTGGAAAGTATAAGTATAATCTACATTTTTATTGTACTATTAATAATAATATTTTGCAATATAATTTTAAAAAATCTATTCTCGATTATTTAGCCTATTGAATATAACCAATATAAATACTAACACCCTATTCAAGGTAAATAGTTGCAATAAATTCAATTAAATGTTTCTTCCAGAATCGAGCAGTCGAACACGATTTGGATGCATTTTCATCAATGGGGATCATACATCTATTACATGCTGAGAAGTATGAGGACTTCGGATTGTACTCACCTCGTGACGGAGTTTATCTCGGAGGATCAGCTCATTTTCTCGTAGGGATCTGAGATCCTGAATTATTTTGGATTTTACCATAGCCCACTCTAAGCCTTTATCAACATCCTGAGCCTCATTCTGTAAGATATAGATACTTACATTCTCTAATGCATCAACAACTACTTGATCGAAAGAAAGTATATCGGTCATATCAAAGTATCACCATATAGCATTAAATGTTTCATCAGAAAGTGTCTGACGTAATGATACATACGCCTGTATGGCGGCTACCATTTCAAGATGATCTGTAGAGCCTCGGAAATATTCTGGAAGTGGTTGAGTAATGGTAGCCATCACTGCTTGTATGAGAATTGCAGTTCCGTGCAGTACTCAATCAAGATCTCACTGTACAACTTGATATTGATCTGGATACCTCTTTCTCTGAGTTTGACTTATAGAGGCGATATATTTTATTAATCAATCGTTCTTCGTCTCAGGCTTTCATGATACTTCTAGTGGTGAAACTGTATCGGCTTGAAATTTCATAAAATGACTCACAAGAGTATTTTGATCTGTTGTAATTATTTGTCGTATATCGAGTTTTGATGAAGCTACTGGTTTTTCTCAAACGGCTCAATATTCTGATAGAATAGATCTCGAATCGAATCAAGATGCTATTGTATTTCGTGAATCACCTAGTCTCAGACGACCAATTCTCCATTTGAGTTGAGCATTATTATCGACTAAATTATTAAAGTCATCTATGAGAAATACTAAGAGGCTTGAAAGAGTCGAATAGTCATTCCCTTTTACTCTGTATACTCTTCTTTTCACATCATACCGTATAGCGATATCCTTGCTTCTATCATTTTCAAAATAGCGAATAAAAAAAGTTTTTCACCGTATATCATATGGCAATTTTGTACCTATTGCTTTTAGAATTTCTCAAAACGCTCCTGCGACACTCGAGGGTCTTGATACTATTTCGTTTACAGCACTTCTTACCACTGTTGAAGCTGCTTCTACCGCTCAGAATTGTTCGGTTTGTGGAACTCACACTTCTGGAGTTTGAAGAACTTGCGCTGAATCGTTTCCTATTGATTCAGTGACTCAAGGAACATTTCGTGGAATCCCTTCGGTAAAACTTCTTCTTTGAAATTCACCATTCTTTAATGACATAACCGTATAGTCGTGCTCCCCGATACGTTCCATGAGATCGTAAATGCTCTTATATACGAGCTTATGTTGTAAATAGTGTTCAATATAAATATTTTTACGCTCATCATAGGTGATATGAAGATTAATAACCGAAAGTCTTCCATATAAAATACTGATTCCATTTCTGCTCAGAATGTATTGGATATTATACTTTTTTAGTACCTCTACTACTTCCTCAAATCATTTCGGGACTTGCTCTTTTGATTCAGGTAATCTCCGTACTCACTTGAGTATTCCCGATACACGTCTTTCAGTAGTTCGGACAGTCATGCCTACATCGGCTGTTTGTCTCGGTCTCAATCATTTCAGTAAACGCCTCAATAGTGACTGAGATTCAGTAGGTTCTGTATGATTTTCAGGACTGAAATATGCATGCCTGAGAGCCTCATCTTCATGAAATGTATACATCGACATATATATTCTTGATTTATTGAATAGATCAAGAATAGCATATTGTTTTCTTGTAGGCAAATATTGAGTTCCTTTTTTACTTCCCAAATATTCTTTTCCATAAACTTTTTTTCTCTGGAATGACTTCTGTCACGATGACCAGTTCACGGAGCCTCACAATCTCGAGAATACCAAGGATACAGATCATGATAAATCCATATTTGTACCCATGATGAGTGGACATGAATTCTGTGATTCGACCACCAAAGTTCACGACCAAGATGAGGAGCAGAAATATCGTCACCATCAGAGTACGTCCATGATCACGAGCCCACTCAGCAAATTTTGAGTGTGTTGCCTTCAGATACTTGGTCTGAAGAATGGCAAATCCAGATACGACGATGATGAGAAGGAGTGTAAAAATACTTGATTCAGGGATTCAGAGGATCTCATCAGCACCGCCGGTGATCATCATATTCGCCTTCGAGAATCATTTCTCGAGCATATCGAGGGCCGTGAAGAGGATGACGAAGAGACCAACCCACTGGATCGATGGATAGCGATCGAGAAGTTTTGCTATATAACTCGATGCTACCACCATCAGGATGACTGAGACGATGAGTCCGATAATGAGATTGGCAACGTTTCCATGACTCGCACCGGCGACAGCGAGGACATTATCGAGACTCATGGCTACATCTGCGAGAATAATCGTCTTGATGGCTCACCAGAAATTCTCTGCCCCAGAGGCTCACTCTTCATGATGTTCACTTGCTCGTATCTCACGGTAGAATTTCCATACGACATAGAGGAGGAGGAGTGCACCGAGGAATTCGAGGCCTGGAACCTGGAGGAGGTATACGACTCCCAAGGAGAATACAATACGGAGTATCGTTGCTCCTGCGACTCACCAGAAGATGGCTTTTTTTCTGAATTCAGGTGCGAGCTTCTGTGTTGCCATCCCGATAAGGATCGCATTGTCCCCACTCATGACGAGATCGATGAGGATGATGTTCAGGAGAGCAAAAGCACCTGCAGAGGTGAAGAGATGAGTAAAATCACTCTGAAATGAAGTAATGAGTTCGAGCATAGGAGTGATAACAAGTAGGAAATAGGAGGGAGCAGATAGGAGGAATATGAGCAAGAAAGGAGCAAGAGATATGAAAACTGGAACTATAGTATCGAAATAGAAGAAAATGCAATTTTTTTGACAGGGAAGGGGAAAATATGGTAGGATAAGGGAAAATATATCATAATAAATAGGAATATGGAAACACATTCACTTGAAGGGCAGAATATTCCTGAGTTAACTCATAACGATAAAGTAAATCAGCTTCTTTCAAATAATCCAGAAACTTTTTGACTCCATGAATCTTGAGCTATCAAAAGAAATGGAGATGCTCTGAAATTAATTCAGAATATGCTCCCTTTGGATACTCCGATAAGTGCAGATAATCTTAAGACGGCGGGATATTCTTATATAAGAAATGAAACAAGATGACTTGATTTAAGTAAGTATCCACAACTCAATGCAGTAATTCAAGAATATGATGGAAGATTAGCAAAGGCAAAAGATCCAAAAGCTGTTTTTGAGGCATTTGCTCAAATCCATGAAGCCATGAATGCTGTAGAGTGAGCGACTGTAGCGAGCTTTAATAAGGGAAAAGAATCTCAAATTGCTCAGTTGAATCCTGCAGAACTATGAACAGAATTAAGAGCTCAAATAAATACTGCACACTCACAATTGGCTCAAGAAAAGCAGGATAATATCAAGAAAGTACAAGCAGCATCGAACAACTCTATGTGATCATTCAATGTTGCTCTTGCGAATGAGGCAAATAGAAGTCTAGAAGTTGGATTTCGAACTGTAGCTTAATCTACACCACTTCCACACTCTCGAGTATTGTATTGATCACATCATCGACAGATTGTCAGGTACTGAGTGCGCTGTAGGAGAGGAGGAGACGATGACGAAGGACTTCGGGAGTGAGGGACTTGATATCTTCAGGGAGGACATAGTCGCGTCATTCGATCAGAGCGAGGACACGAGCGGTACGAATGAGGGCGAGTCCAGCGCGAGTCGATGCTCCATACGAGAGGAGGGGAGTGGTATTCACTTCCTCTTTCTGGAATCGAGCAAGGAGATGGGATTTCTCGGATGTCGTATGTATTCACCTTGATCTCGTCGCTTCGAGAATACGAGAGATATAGTCATAGATGGCATCATCGACGCGGATATGCTTCGCGATATAGTCCCGCATTTCAATCAGGTCGATCGTCGAGGGGATTTCCTTGGATTTTTTCGCATGTGGAGTATTTGACTCCGCTTTCCAGATGAGTTTCTCATCAACGGGCGCTGGATAGTCGATCAGGATCTTCATGAGGAATCGATCGAGCTCAGCCTCAGGAAGAGGATAGGTCCCCTCATGTTCGATCGGATTCTCAGTCGCGAGGACGAAGAAAGTTTTCGGGAGTTCGAGTGTCGCATCACCGATGGTGACATGTTTCTCTTCCATAGCTTCGAGGAGCGCAGACTGAACCTTTGGTGGAGTACGATTGATCTCATCGGCAAGGAGGATCTCGGTAAATATTGGTCACTTTCTGAGTTCGAATTTCCCCGTATCCGCTCGATAGATCTCTGTTCCTGTGAGGTCAGAGGGAAGGAGATCAGGAGTGAAGGAGATACGCTTGAATCCATAACCGAGAACTCCTGCAAGCGTCTTGATCGTGAGGGTCTTCCCGAGGCCAGGGACTCACTCGATGAGTACATGCCCTCAGGCAAAGAGTGCGATGATGATGCGACGAATGAGGTGATCTTGACCGATGATTGTCCCACGGACAGCATCTTCGATGTGGAGAATCGTCTCGCGAATGTGAGTGAGCGCAGGATTGGTCATACTAGTGAACAGTTTACAATGAGCAGCGAACAATTAAGGGAAGGATATGAAAATCTCGGTTTTTTGCAAAAAAGAATCTGATGTGATATTCTATGAACATGTTTTCATACCTTCGTCAAGCATACTCGGTATATTATTCTCCTGAAACTTTGAGAGCTCCAGTAGAAGAAAATAATAAAATTAAAGCGTGAGTTGATCAAAATGGTGATGGAACCCCAGATGCTCACGGTAAAAAATCCCTAGCAAACTATACTGATCAAAGAAAACGAGCTGAACACTGAAACCTCGATCGTGCGATTGTGGATAAAAAAGTTGCGATGAGTGACGTCTGGCCTCCATCGACAATGAATAACGTTTTACCTTCGAAGAAACTCCTTGAACAAAAAAATACAAATGCCTCTGAGTTTCTCACGAAGGTATATGAGAAAATGATCCTGTGATTCGAAAAGCATGGATATACTCATGCAGATGCAGTCACGCATGCAGGGAATTTTATGCGGGAATACAGTGCACAACTACAGGACCTCATGGCATCGAATGTTGACGGGGATATCCTGAAGAGCCAACTCAAGCACTATGCCCAAGAGTACCGAGCATGACTTAAGAGCGGTGGAGATTTACACGATAAGTGATGAGATAGTGTTGGTAAAGGTGATGTGCCAGATACTGATAAAATGACAGAATCATGAGTAGAGATTATTCCACCAAATCTCGATACGAATATCCAATCGCAAGCCCAAAAAGATATCAATTTTTTTCCAGACTCTGACTCTGAACTCGATAGCGTGGTAAAGCGATATTGAAGCTGAATTCAAGAGTATCATGATTTTGTTCGTCAGAATAGCGGAATAACTCCTGAAGATATCGAGGCAGAACGAATAACAGATTTTCATCAAAGTACTATTCCTATCCCAAGTTATGATTTCGATGAAGTAATGAAGGAAGTATCATTCTCAACACCAGAAATGATAATATCAAGCATCCCATCATGAGGTTCGAGATCGATCGAATTTGTTGATGAATCAGGCGTTTCTGATGTTCTCTGTATGCATACAAAAAGCTGAGACTATGTTCTGAAGTTTCCGACAGGTGAGTCGATCCTGATCGATTCGAATGGAGATCCTGAGAAAGCAAAAAAAGAGATTGCCTTCATCCAAGAGGTAGCCAAAACTCCGATTATTCGGAGACTCCTCATGAATGGGAATGAGAAATTCCAGACATTTCGTCAGAAGTTCGAGAAGCAATTTCCATGACAAGAGATTGATACCAATCCAGTACTCTTTTCCCGGAGAGTGCTCGAGAGAATTGTCTCGAAAATACCAGATGAAGGACTCACAGATCCCCAGAAAACCCTCAAAGATCAGCTCGCAACTCTCTGTACTCCAGATGTATCGTTGTCTCATATCCAGGAATTTCTCAGAAATAAGCGAGATCAATTGACTCCTATGCTTCATAAGGCAGGATTGATCCCACAAGACTGAGTCCAGAAACTCTTGACGGAAAATCTTCTCTAAAAATTCTTTCCTCTTTTTTACTTTTCCTCTATACTTCGGTCATTCTTGACCGTTTTTTTATGCAACAATCAGAGAACTCTTCGGGCTGACATCCAGAAAATGATAAAAATCCATTCTCCTTCACCATCCATGCGACTGAATGATATGCTCGCGCTGGGGTGATCGAGACTCCGCATGGTATCATCCACACGCCGACATTTATGCCCGTCGGGACACAGGCAGCGATGAAGGGGCTGACTCGTGAGCAGTTACTTGCTACAGGAGCAGAGATCTCACTCGTGAATACCTATCATACCTATCTCCAACCTGGATACGAAGTTGTACGGGAATTCGGTGGACTCCATGGATTCATGCAACACCCTCTTCCAATTCTTACCGATAGTGGAGGATTCCAGGTATTCTCACTCGGGGCACAGATGGAGAAGAAGCACTTAGCTCGAAGCTCGAAGCAGTGAGAAGGGAAAGATTTCTCGACTCCGGCTGCCGCCTCCACTCGAAATGACAAATTAGGCAATCCTACACAAAAACCCCAATCACTCGTCAAAATCACGGAAGATGGGGTCCACTTTCGTTCACATCGAGATGGATCGAAGCACTTCTTCACTCCTGAATCAGTCATGGATATCGAGGAAGCGCTCGGGGCGGATATCATCATGGCATTCGATGAGTGTGCGAGTGGAGAGTCAACCCATACCTATGCTCGGAAGGCAATGGATCGGACCCACCGCTGGGCAACACGATGTGTCGATCGGTGGAAGATCCTTCAGGATGAGCGGTTAGGGAGGTGACTCCCGTATCAGGCACTCTTCGCCATCATGCAAGGAGTGATCTATGATGATCTCCGAGTCGAGTCATGCAAATTCATCTCTGATCTCGGTACTCCAGGAGTCGCAATTGGTGGACTCTCAGTCGGAGAATCGAAGGAAGATATGTACCGCATCATGGATATCCTTGCGCCACATCTTCCATCGTCGAAGCCTCACTACCTCATGGGAGTAGGAACACCTGAAGATCTCGTCGAAGGGATTGCTCGCGGGATCGATATGATGGACTGTGTCCTCCCGACGCGCCTTGCTCGTCATGGAGTTGCATTTTCTCAGTTCGGGAACTGCAAGATCACGAATGCGAAATATGCACTCGAAAAATCAGGAATTCCTGTCCATCCTGAACTCTCGACCATGGTCTCGCGGACGTATTCTCTTGGATATCTGAAACATCTCTACACAGCAGGTGAGTCACTCGCGGGTATGCTCGTCTCGATGCACAATATCGAATATCTTGTGAATATTGCTCGTGCATCTCGTGAAGCTATTCTCGCGGGTGAATTCGAACGTTTCAGGAAGCGATTCTGGAGTGAAATGAATGTGAATCGATAGTTATTCTCCCTTTTTATCGATAAACTGATTGATCTGCCTCACCGTCTCCGCAGGTCGATTGATATAATGCATATTGAACGAATTCATCGTGGTGGTGAAGTCATTCTTGGCGACGATCTCGATCGAACCATAGTTCATGAGCGATCCGAACCAGTTCGGGAATGAGCTCACGACCAGACGGAGATTGCTATAGAGTCTCATAGCTTCTGTGCGTTCGGAGACTCATTTCTGATCGATGAAGTAGACTTTGCCTGGGACGACGAATATATAGTCCATCTGCAGATCGATCATCTTCCGTCGGTAGTAGACGATGAGGATACATTGGATCAATGTGAGGAAGATGAGTGTGAGACCCGTGAAGATAAAAACGCTTCCAGAAACAAGCGTGATCCAGATGAGGGTTAGGAGGGTGATGATGCTGATGAAATACGCTCCTGTTATCTGACTGAAGAAGTGTGCAAAAACACGATCGCTCATATTGATATTGGATCGTACGGTACTGAGGTCTGAGGCTTGATTGATCTCGAAGAGTTTCTTGTGACTCTTTCTATAGTACCTCAGAAATATAGTTCCAGCGATACAGAGCCCGATCGTACCCATGAGCATAATACCACCGAAACTCAAGAGCAGTATTCGAGGAATCGAGGCAGGGGAAGTGAGAATATACCAAGCATCTGCTCCACTGATCCCGATGATGATGGGTAAGAGGAGACTCACGAAAAATCCATAGATCCACGATCGTTGGATCACGATGACTTTCTGAATATTCTCTGTCGTGAGTTCATCGAGGAACATCGTCCCACCGAGTGTTCGAAATGAGTGAAACAGGGACTCATAGATGCGCTTGAAAGTGATCATGCCCTCATACTATACTCTTCTCGAGAAAATCCAAGAAATCTTTTCTCTTTTCTTGCATTCATCCGAGAAAATGGCTATAATACCGCCACTTTATATCATAAATACCTATCATATGCAGTTCGAACACCACCCATTTCTCTCAGGTCATCCAGAGCTTCAGGATCAGATCCACACACTCAGAAAAACCAATACGCACTTTGCTCATAAGCTTCGAGAATATGAAGGACTCGATCTCGAGATCTGCCGAGCTGAGAGCAACGTTCCAGGATACCTCATGTCTGATCTCGAATTCGATCAACTCAAGAAGGAGCGACTCCACTTGAAGGATCTCCTCATCGCAATGCTGAA
>JANPGO010000107.1:0-15278 GCA_031423995.1 Candidatus Altimarinota bacterium
TCATCGGTGACTGTGCTCAAGCACAGATCTACTACAATGGACTGCAACAGATTTATGTTGGAGATCCAGCAGCAACGGGATGTGGTCTTCCTGGACTCTGGGTAGCCATGCGAATCGGAGCAACCACATATGGAAATGGTGTCGATGGAGTAACTGCTACCGCCTGGTCAACCCAGTCAACAACAGGATCAACGAGTGGAAATACCTATACTGCCACTTCGACGATGACACGTGTTGTCGGATGACTCACCTATACTGGTATTATCGACTGGAGTCATACCGCACCGAACAAGTTCTTCAATGTGTCTTGGCGAGTCATAGTTCCCGCAACCAATGCTGCCAATGTACGATTCTATTTCGCGAATGATAGCTATGTTGCTGGTGGAGATGCGAATGATACTGCATACTATACCATGACTGGTGGGCAAACAATCTGAGTCTATGATAGTGTCGCAAATGTGCTCTCTGCATTACGCTATCTCTCTGGAACCACTTGGACTGCTTATGAAGCATGAACATACTCGACTGTTGCCTCTCGAATAACATGAGGAACTGATTTCGTGAGCACCATAACGACAACTGCAGATATGGGATTTTGAGTGAATTGGAACTTCGGTACTGGGGCAAATGTTACCTATAGTGGTGCACTTGAGTGGAGACTCCTTCCCTATGTCGCGGCCAATGTTCCTGATCTCATTCCTGGTATCGGATCACCAGAATGACCCCTCACGACCAATTATCTCTCACAGATTCCAGTCATCATCACCAATGCAGGAAATCTTGCATCAAGTGGTGTCCATACCGTCATCCTCACCATACCCGCCAATATCAACGGACCTGTCTCTTCCTTCTCGGACAATGGTTGGTCCTGTGGAGCCCAGGTAGGAACAGGAGTGACCTGTACCAAAACAACTGCCATCGCAGCACCGCTCGGAACCGATACGGTCCGAATTCCTGTGATCCCAACAACCGCAGCAAGTGGAAGTTCAGTTGTTTTCACGGGAACAATCTCGAATCCAGGTGATTCCAATCTTACAAATAATGTGGCCTTTGCGATCAATGCAGTCGTATGAGGATCCCCGACATTTACTCCAGGATGAGTCGCCGGAGCAACACTCTGGCTCAGAGCGCAGAATGGAACCAACTGTACGACCACCGGATGTACGATCACAAGTTGGACGAATAGTGGAACCCTCGGAACCCTAGCCAATGCCGTGACTGGACTTGGCACGGTCACCTATGATCCGACAAATAGCCTCAATGGAAATCCGACACTCTACTTCAACAGTGCATCGCTCAATACCAATAATACTCTCAATGTGACCACCGCTGCTGCATCGATCATCAGTGTGACCAAGATGGCATGAGGAGGATCATTTCTCATCGGAACGCAGAGTGGAACAGCGAATGCTATCAACTGGATCACGACACCAACATATGATCGGTTCGGACTCTTCGGTGGAACGAATTTCTACAGTGGAACCAATAATCAGTCAGCAAATATCCCAGCCATAACAGATTCGACGCGATCAAGTACAGGTCTCGTAGCGGATAGAACGAATGGTCTCACCGTACAATCGAGTGGTGCCGTCGCTACCGTATTCGCAGGAAATAGTGTATGAATCGGGCGGACAAATGTGACGAATTCAAGCCTCGCGAATGTAGGAGAAGTCATCATCTATCCGTCTGAGCTCACTGTCGCTGGTCGCAATCAAGTCGAATCCTATCTCGCAATCAAGTATGGTATCACGCTCGACCAGACGAGCCCGACGAATTATACCCTCTCGAATGGCAGTACCATCTGGGATGCAGCAACGGCAGGATCATGGAAATACACTATCGCCGGTATTGCTCGTGATGATACCAGTACCCTTTCACAGCTTCGATCACAGTCCGTGACGAATACGGGAGACATCATCGTCTCGAAGTCAAGTATCGGAACCAATCGTATGGCACTCCTCTGGGCGAATGACAATGCACAGATTTCGACCTTCACATGAACCGATGCCCCAACAGGATTCCAGCGTATCAGTCGTGAGTGGTATTTCCAGGAGAAAAATGGAGACCTCGGAACAGTGAATATCTCCTATCCAAGTGCCTCCGTGGCAACAGGGTTCACTGCACCACTCTTGCTCCTTGCGGATACGGATAGTATTTTTGCGACCGGTGCTACCGCCTACACAGGAACCTATAATACAGGTGCAGCGACATGGGATTTCTCACTCAATATCAGTGATGGACAGTATGTGACCTTCGCGAAAACAGTCAGCACGGACACAACTCCGCCCGTCATCACGAGTGTGAATCTCGCGAGTGGCACACTGATGCCACTCGGGACATTTTCCTACAGTTTCTCCTATGCTGACACAGGATCGAGTATCAATACGAGTTCTGTCACCCTCGGGATCTACTCATGGAATACCGGATCGAGCACGTGGAATGCGACGAATCTTGCAGGAACCTATATGACTCCCACCACGATCACCTCGAGTACTGGTGCTTTCCAGATCACGAATCTTCCCTATGGGAAATATCGATTCGATATGATCGTCGCCGATACCAATGGAAATACCCTCACCCAGAGTACAACGCTTTTTGTCGATGCGATCGAGTGGATCATCAGTGGACCGCTCTATGATATCGGTGACAGCCAGACCAACATCGTCACCTTCGGAACGGGTGAACTCCTCATCACCGTGAAGACAGTCGGCGCAGGATTCGATCTCTCTATGCTCCGCTCGCAGGATCTCACCCTCGGTAGTGGGTCGATCTCGGTCTGGAATGGAACGACTGGTTGGGGATATGACCTCTACAATGGTGTGAGCTATTCTGGATCGCTCAGCGCCCACGGGACGACGCAGACACTCGCAAGTATCGCCAAAAATATCAATCAGTCAGGACAGAAAACGACCTATGTCTATCGAGTGAAATACGGTGTCCTTCCAACCGTGAATGATGCAGATGGAAGCTATACAGGAAAGATGCAGTTCGGGATCAATCTGATATATTAGAAATATTTTCTTGCAATGAAGAAATATTCCTCTATTCTTGAGGAATATTTTCTAATACTCTCATCATGTCCCACTCACGCACTCTTTCGATTATCCTTGTTCCAATAACTTCATTGCTTCTGACTTCTTGCACATCCCAACAAGCTCCTATTCTCCCATCGAATCCAACTCATATAGAGCAAGCTTGAGAAAATACTAGTTCTACCAGTACAGGAACAACCGCAATAGGAAGCACTGTCACCATGGAAGCCATCAATGGTATATCTGTTCCTCCTGAACCAGATGCAGTACTCAATAATGCAACTCTTGCGGGAATTGATGTGAATAATAATTGAGTGAGGGATGATATAGAACGAAGAGTCGCTGAAAAATCATTAAAAGAGTCTGGTTATAATGCCAAGATGAAGATAGCAACTATAACTCAGAAGCTTTTGGTATCTCCACGTGTAACACAACAAGAAATGGATATGATACAGCATGATTTAAATTGTGCCGCAATTGCATCAATTGAATCTAGAGGCAGTACTAGCAATATATCAATTGAAGTATTGGTTTTAAATACATCAGTTCGACTCACTACTTATAGGAATAAAACAATGGGCTATAGTGGTGGCATCATGTATATCAATGATGATAGCTGTAAATAATAAGAAATGGGTTTGATCAGTACAGTCATCTCTATTTAGCACAAACCATATCACTGAGTCTGAATTATCGGATTATTTTTATGACGTTCGATCGAGGAAATATTCAACTATGGCAGTAAACGATGTCTTAAATTACTCCCCTCACTTAATCGTCAGTGCATAACTCTGCCCTGCACTCGTGAGCACTGGATCGACAGGAGCGATCTCGGTCTCATCTGAGAGAGTCGCATGCAGATGAGTGATGATATCTCCCGCATAGAATTGTGCTTTGTTCTTATGGAGTGTGACGAGTGAGACTCCTGATTCACTGGAAGTGATCGTGATATCTGGATCCGTCGAGGTGAGTCCGAGGAATCGCTCGGGATTGCCAAGGAGTGTCAGTGTCAGCGTATCGACATCATAGGCATCTTTCCCGATTCTGAGACTGATGTCAGCTCCACTTCGCTCGACCATGAGGTCGGCCGTGTAGTCGACTTTCGCCTGTGAACCTGCTTCGAGGACATTTGCGAGGAGCATCGAACGAGGACCCATCTGATTGAGTCCACCGACGATAGCGACAGAGAGTGTGAGGGCGACGATGAGAGAACTCGTATACTTGCGAACACTCGCTCGATGATATGCCGTGAAAAAATCTTTCATAAAAGAGAAAAAAGTATATACTTTCGTGGATTGAACAAAAAAGATTATAGAGTATTTCACCATTTCTGTCAAATTTTCCCATGCAATTGAAGTCCTATTTTTTCATCCTCTTCATCATCTTCCTCTCGAGCAGCACTTCTGCTCTCCTCCTACTCTACTATATGAGTCCTGAGAGAGATATCCAGACTGCTCTGATCCTGATGGGAACTTCGATATTTCTCTCTGGATCCAGTATCCTCTCGATGATCGTCTTCTTCATGAAGAAGATTTATTACCGTGGTGATATCTCAATATCGACGATGAATGCAAGCGTCCGACAATCGATCCTGATAACGGTCGGAGGGATTATCATGTTCATCCTCTATGTTCTCCACCTCTTCGAACCCAAGCTCATCATGATCGCCTGGGCTGCGATGGCTTGTCTTGAAGTGATGGCACAGGCGGTGGAATAAGGAAGTTAGAAGTTAGAAGTTAGAAGTTAGAAGTTAGAAGTTAGAAGTTAGAAGTTAGAAGTTAGAAGTTAGAAGAGACTATTGAAATTTATCCAGTATCAACTCATATTTTCCCGTTATCAATAAACCAATATGAAACCATTTCTCAAAATTCTCTCCTGTATCATCGTCGTTCTGCTCACGGTTGGCATCACCTATATTCTCATCCCCCGTCCGTATCAGGTACACTGGCATGCGAATTTTTCGGTCTTTCTCGATGGGAAACAATGGGACTTCGGCAAGGATATCTACATGGAAGAGACTTCCCGGTGCAATATCACGACCGATGTGAAGCCACAGGATCGCATCCACCTCCATGAGAACAAGTGAGACCTCGTGCATGTCCATATGGCTGCCGCTACATGGTGAGACCTCTTTGCCAATCTCGAATGGGGAATGGGAAGTGGTTACCTCGTCGATGACTATGGGAAGATATACCTCGCCGGAAGTGGGAAGAATATCTTCTATTTCATCAATGGTGAACCAGTCAGAAATCCACAGAATATCGTCGTCGGCAGTGAGGATAGGTTCCTCGTCTACTATGGAACTGGGTCAAGAGAAGAAGTGAGAAAAGACTACCTCGAGAAGGTACCAAAAACAGCTCATGAATACAATCAAAAAGCCGATCCAGCGAGCTGTGGATCGAATACCTATGGATGGCTCACTCCAATTGCAGAGCCGATCCATGAATGGCTCGAACATTTTGAAGGATAGTGTTATAATCCATTTTCTTGAACAAAAAAACCATACTTTTGTCATTCTCGTTTACGAGAATCTGTCACATTGGGTAACATAGGAACAGATTCTCCTATCGGAGAATGACAAAAGGGGGAAATAGTGAACCTACTATTTCAAGCGATCTCACTCCATCCAAGCTTCGAACATTCACTCACCATAAGCCCACAATTATGCTTCCCAACCTCCAGAAACCATTTCGAAATACGGCACTCATATTCACTTTTATCTTCCTTGTGATCCTCTGAGGATATATCTGGTGGACGTTCACCGATATTCGGGTTATGTTCGGGAATTATGGACCAATTCATACCTATACTGACATCATCCTCTCACTCCTGATGATCATAGGATTTCCACTTTTTCTTATCGGAATGCTCTACAAGTGACTCAAGTTCGGACATAAGGAAAACCTCCATCATAAGTCATGAATCGGAACTGTCGGTGGAATCATCGGGACTATCCTCTCAGGATGCTCATGTTGCGGACTCACCCTCGCATCATACTTCTGACTCCTTCCCCTCATGAACCTCCTCCCCTATGATGGACTCGAGATCAAAGTTCTCGGAACACTCTGACTCCTCTGGGCACTCCATGATACGTATCGAAATCTCGAAGTGTGTCGAATGCCGAAGAAGACGAAATAAATCAGGATACCGCAAAGGGATTAAGTTTACTTAATTATTAGTTACTATTAACAATCTTGAAATATGTCATTTCGAATCCATGAAGTAGAACTGAATGGTGAGAAATCTTCCATACAAGATACCATAATTTGAAGATTTATGAATAGTACCTAAATACTCAGAGCAGATCCTTCGCTTCACTCAGGATGACACAAGTTTAGTGATCTTCGAATAACGAGTGACAATCTAAAATCTCTTTTCTATATCCTACTTCTCCCTCCTCTACTTCCTATCTCCTAAAATCTAAAACGTGTCTTCCTTCGACTACGACTATTGGCATATCAAGATCCTCTACGACCTCGCTGGCTATATCACTGCCTTTCTCGCGACATGGTTTTTTTATCGGAAAGTTTTCCGAAAGGATGAACTCCCGAATCCCTTCACGAGTCAGAGTCAGAAATGGGAATACTATCTCTACATCATTGCTGGAGCGATGATCGGTGGGATGATCATATCGACCTTCGATGGAGCGATGATCGCCGGACGCAATCCTGAGTGAGGGATTCTCCTCTCGAAATCGATTGCCTGAGCGCTCTTCGGATGAGTGATCACCGCTGAGGTCTATAAATACTTCCATGATATCCATACACCGACTGGAATACTCTTCCTCCCTGGGATCGTCCTCTGAGTCCTCATCGGGAGACTCTGAGCCATCGCTACAGGAATGCGCGACTTCACCTACTGACTTCCGACCTCACTCCCATGGGGGATGGATTTCTGAGACGGAATCCCGAGACATCCGACGATGATCTATGAGATGATGCTTCTCTCGATATTTTTTGTGATTTTTTGTTTCTGACTATACTCTCGGAAACGGACTTGGTGGATACAGCATGGATTCTATGTCTTCATTCTCGTCTATTTCATCTATCGTTTCTCCGTCGGATTCGTCCAGCCCTATAGTACTTGGTGGTTCGGACTCTCAACGTATCAGATTATTTCAATACCTATGGGAGTATACTGATATATCATGTTGAGAAAGTAGTGGTATTCAATATACTTCATTATAAATTTTATGGAAATTCTCAAAATACTTAAGGTACTTATTCTCATAGGAGTCACTTGTATAGTATGAGCTCTTATTGTATGCGGATCTGCGATACTCATGACATCATTGAGTGAGACTGTTGTACAGACCTTGATCTATATATTTTATGCTATTATATTGATTTGAATTCTCTATAGGATTTTTCCTGAATTTTTCCAAAACTTGAAGCACTCATTATGAAAGAAAATAGGAAAACATTCAAGAAAAATAAGAAAACAGACTCCTACTAAAAAATAGGAATCTACTCCTTAATACTACATAATCATACTCATTATGCCTCCTCTTCTCAAAAGTATTCTCCTACTCATTGTTATCTCGATCATCACTTTCTGAGTGACCTGTGGTGGAACAATTCTTCTATTTGTAGGATGATACTCATGATGAGGGTGATGAGTGGTCGCCTGATGAGCAATTATTCTTCTTGGGATCTTATTTCTCTTCTTTATCTTGAGAAAATTCCTCAAAATATATATATGGCGATACATCGGGATATCAATACTACTCAGCCTTCTGACATATATAGTTGGATATAGTTTTTTCATTCTTGGGATTGACGGGCTCTTGATGCGAGTCCCTTGACTCAATCTCCTCTCCTATATCTTCTCCCTTGTCTGACTGATCCTCTCAGTCTATATTTTCCACTTCTATCGCATGAAGGCTCTTGTAGAAAAAGAAAATATAGGGAATATGGCATCAGATATACGGACAATATTCTATACTCTTTTTGGTCCGCTCATCAGGTTAATCACTGGTACAAGAAATCCAGTCCAAATCGAGTCGAGTATTTCAGAAGCATCTTCCATTCATTCATCTGAATCGATCGATCTGATGAATTCTCTCGCACAAGTAGATATATCTAGTATCCATAGTGTCAGGTTCTCATCCCGAAACTGAACAGAGTTCCAGCTCGAGACTGAGAACATGATTCGTCTGGCGAAATATGTGACGATGAAGATGGGGAAAATGGATTTTGAACCTCACGAGCTGGAGACGATATTTCAGTATGTTGATAATAATATTGTTTCACGCATTGCCCCTGATATGAGAGAAAAAATTAAATTACTGCTCCATGAATTCGTGGAACATGGAGGAAGAGTGGATTTTATATCATAACTCTTTTCTAATGAACCAATTCCTCTCTAATATCCTGAGGATCCTTGCCGTTCTCATCATCACCGCGTGCTGAGCTCTTATCACCTGCTGAGGAAATATCCTTCTCAGTGACAGTGATAGGTTCATGTCTGTACTGAACTCTCTCTATCATTCACAAAAAGATACTTATATCTGAAATAATGTCCTCTTCTATTGGTGGTTCATAGAGATATGAATCATATTTTTTCTAAGCAGCTATAGTGTCTGGTGATATGATCACATTTTTTCAAAATATACAAAGATATTTCTCATATGAATGATTGGTATAATTTTATTTCTCCTCTTCTTTTTTCTTTATCTGTAATATATGCCTCAACGTCCTCACATCTTCTACGAATTCACTCGTGCACTGTGCTCGAAGTGCCTCAAAACCGTCGATGCCAAGATCATCTTCCAGGATGAGCGGGTCTACATGCTGAAGCACTGCTTCGAACATGGAGAAGAACGCGTCCTCATATCGACCGATATTCCATACTTCAAGAATCAGAAGGACTATTACAAGCCGGGGGATCAGGTCGAACACTTCTCGACCGAGACGATCCATGGTTGTCCGCATGACTGTGGGATCTGTCCTGATCATGAGCAACATGCTTGTCTCTCGATCGTCGAGATCACCGACAAGTGCAACCTCACCTGTCCTGTCTGTTTCGCGCACTCTGACCCAACCAAGGATCATAAATCCATAGAGGAGATCGAGAAAATATTCGATACCATCTGTGCGCATGAGGCAGAGCCAGATCTCGTCCAGATATCCGGAGGCGAGCCGACGATCCATCCAGATTTTTTCGAGATTCTCGATCGTGCCAAGAAGCGACCATTTCGCTACCTCATGGTGAATACGAATGGCATCCGAATCGCAGAAGATGAAGCATTCGTGAAGCGACTCGCGAGCTACCAGCCGAATTTCGAGATCTATCTCCAGTTTGACTCATTCGACAAGGACTACCTGAAGAAAATCCGTGGAGCTGATCTCACGAAGATTCGTATGAAGGCGATCGAGAATCTGAATAAGTATGATATCTCAACCACACTCGTGGTCGTCGTAGAAAAGGGACAGAATGATCATGAGATCGGGAAAATCCTCGAATTCGCAACGAGTCAATCCTGTATCCGTGGAGTGACCTTCCAGCCGGTTCAGGGTGAAGGGCGCACTGATGGCTATGATCCGAGTACAGATCGATCCACTCTCACGGAAGTCCGCCAGGCAATTCTCGATCAGTTTCCAACTTTTGAGGGACGCGATATTGTTCCTCTTCCCTGTCACCCCGAGAATATCGCCATGGGCTATGCGCTCAAGATCGCGGGGAAGATTATTCCACTCGGGCGCTACATCGATCGGGATGAACTCCTGAAATGAGCAGAGAATACGATCATCTTTGAGCGCAATCCAGAATTCAAGAAGCACTTCTTCGATCTCTTTTCCCTCGGGAAAAATGGGGAATCAGCGACCAACTGTTTCTCGAGTCTTCTCTGCTGTCTCCCGAGGATCCAAATGGCTGAGAAACTCTCCTACAAGAATATCTTCCGCATCCTCATCATCTCCTTCATGGACCGATATGATATGGATCTCCGATCCGTGAAGCGTGCCTGTGTGATGTTCCCACAATCTGATGGCAAGCTCTATCCATTCGATACATTCAACCTCTTCTACCGACAGAAGTATGAACGAAAGAAGCGGATCGAGGGGATGAAAAAGGATTTCGGGAAATAAAAAAACCGTACTTAATCTAATATATTAGCCATCGAGTACTCTATTGCCCTAATTTTTCTACTCGTTCCATCTCGAGTATCCTCGCTACTGCGAAGACGCGTTCCTCCTGTCGCTCATGACAATATGCCACCATGCCGAGATATTTCTTCCCCATATGCACCATATCCCCGATACTCTGCGGTGTGATGCGACGTGTAGACTTCTCATCTTTGCCCTTCAGGTAGATCATCTGGATATCGGATTGATCCATGATCGCCTGTTCGATGAAGCATATCCGATCCTCCTTCGAGAGTGCACGTTCGGCGAGGCGGTACTGATAGCGTGTGAGGAAACGGACGATTGCATAGTCCATCATGATATGGCGCTTCTCGATCGGCTTCACGAGGTAGAGTCCCTCATAGGTCCGACAGCGTGAGAGAGCGACATAGACCTGCCCGTGAGCGAATGATCCCTTCCCGATGTCGAGGAGCACTCGATCGAAGGTCTTGCCCTGAGACTTATGGATCGTGATGGCCCAGGCGAGCTTCACAGGAAACTGGGTAAATGTCCCCACAATCGATGGTCAGATAATCCCCGTGATATGATCCGGGACGAAGTGATATACTTCCCACGCATACGGATCGACATCGACGGTCTCACCGTTTTCGATCTCGATCTCGAGGTAGTCCATATCATCGACGTCCTTCTTCCATGCGAGGATCTTCCCGATTGTCCCATTCACCCATCGACCACGAGTATCATTGGCAACGAACATGATCTGAGCACCGATCTTGAGTGAGAGATCGAGCTCCGTCGGGAGTTGCTTGGTATCCACTGATCCCTGGATAATCCCCGAGAAAACTTTCTGTTTCCCCACGAGGGAAGTGAGATGGTCATGATTCACCTGATCGGCGGTCGCATTGGTCGTCGCGAGGGTGATCACCATTCCCGTGCTCGGATCTGGGAGGTGACAGCGCTCGTTCAGGAATATGAGATCCTCAGGTTCTGGTGAGTTATTGCGGACACGATTCAAGAGGTGGATGAAGTTGGTATCCTTCTGTCTGTAAATCGTCTCGAATTCGACGAAGTCCATCTCGAATCCTCCCTCCGTGAAGACATGAGCATCGAAGAAATACGGACTCGTGTACCGCTCCATGAAGTATGACTTCTCCACATTCGTGAGGACAGGTGGGAGCTGGTAGAGATCTCCTATGAATACCATCTGGACACCGCCAAATGGTACAGTTCGCATCCCTTCACGATTGAGTCTCAGAGTCACATCGACGAGGTCGAGGAGATCCGCTCGCACCATCGAGATCTCATCGATGATGATCATATCGATCTTCGCGAAGAGTTCACGGTGTCGCTTCGAGGGTTTGATCTCCTCAGGAGTGACATGAGGCTTCCATCCGAAAAATGAGTGAATCGTCTGTCACTTCACATTCAGTGCTGCCACTCACGTCGGTGCGAGGACGACCACTTTCTTCTTCGTATTCGCACGGAAATACTCGAGAAAGGTCGACTTCCCCGTTCCTGCCTTTCCCGTGAGGAATACATTCACACTCGTATCCTGAAGGAGTGCGAGTGCCTTCTGGAAGATGGGATTGAGATCGAGACTCATAATGCAAACGAGTGTATCTCCAAACGCATCGAAAGCAAGGGAAATTCAGTATTCAATCTGTAAAGTTTTTTTTTCAAAGAGTCTAAAGTAAAAGCATCCCCGGGCTTTAGCCCGGGGATGCTTTTACTTAAAAAAATTTAAAATACGCTTTTGGGAAGGAGAGACGGTGTTCGATGAAGTTCTCCTTGAACTCGGTATATCATTTCTGATCTGACGGTCACCACTTCTGACGGAGCTGATCGAAGGAGAGATACTTGATCCCGAGAGCGAGAGATTCCTTGAACCATGCATCGATGAGTCCTGTTCCACCCTGAACTCCATAGGCAGCCTTGCCCGTGAAGGCAGAGAGATGCACTGAGTGATCACCATTGTAGTCATGGACTGCGAGCCCAGCGATCGCCTGACCATCCTGATCGTAGCAGAGCCACTGACGGATATGCTCTGGGGCAAGGGAAGTGATCTTCTTGTAGTAGGAGATATAGTCACTCTTGTACCAGTGTTTCACCTTCGTCTTGCGGAACGCCACTATATACTCCTCTGGAGTACAGGCTCGGACACTGCATCCGGATGCAAGGAACTTCTTGCGAGCGCGGCGAGCGCGGTCATTCCACTTCTTGGTATAGTCCTCACCGTCGAGAAGCGTATAGCCCGTCTCCTGATAGTGATCAGTCATATAGAGCCGCTTCCATCATCGAGGAACGGATGTATGAGAGTATGGTATCCAAGCCAGCATCCCATGTCGTACACCGAGTGATTGACGGAGTCGCTCAAAATCAGGCTCAACATCAGTGCGCTCATACTTAATGATCGCGAAAAATTTCCCGAATATATGCTTCATCCAGGCATACTGTGGGGGGTTTCCGATATCGAAGGTCTGGAGTCCACAGGTCTCGAGATATGTGCGATATGAGGATGAACCCGTTCGATGATAGTAGAAATCCTGAGGATATTCGTGAGGCTCGAGTTGAATCATAGAGAAACTATAGCAGAAAGGAGGGAAAAAGGCAAAAAAATAGTAGTTTGCAGAGAATGAGGATACTGAATCAGAGTCAAGAAATAAGAGATTTGTATATTTTTACTTTGTCATTCTTGCGAAAAGAACTAAATATGGAGTTACTAATTGGGCAGAACCTTCACTGTGTTCAGGATGACAAAAAGTGAAGATTCCTCATCTTGTGCGGAATGACGGGCAGACTACATTCAGATTGTGCATAGTGATAGACTAAATACCTGAGTATTCCAGTGGAAAAACTCGTATTAAATTCCTATCACCTTCTTCGGCAACCGAATCTGCCCTTCCCATTCCCCTCTTCGAGCAATCGCATTCTCTGCAGCATCTTGTTCTGCTTTTTTCTTGCTCGATCCTCGACCTTCACCGAGGAGGATCTCATCGAGGGAGACGATGATGACATAGAGCTTGTTGTGATCAGAACCCTCTTCCCGTACAACGGTATAGATCGGCGTGATGCCCCAGAATGCCTGCGTCACTTCTTGGAGGTGGGATTTCGGATCGACGAAGAGTCCCTTCGCGAGGATGTGATCGAGGGTCGAGAAGATATGCTTCTGGATAAATGCATCCGCCACATCGAATCCCTGATCGATATAGAGTGCTCAGATAATCGCCTCGAGCGTATTGGCGAGGATATAGCCATTGTCCTGTCCTCAGGCAAGTGACTCCCCTCGAGAGAGCTGGATTGCATCGGCAAACTGGAGCGATCGAGCAATTTCTGCGAGATTGCGTCCGCGTACAAGTGCTGATCGTATATCCGTGAGCTCGCCTTCTGGCTTCTCAGGAAAGGCGAGAAAGAGGGCTCGTGTGACCGAGAGCTCGAGGACTGCATCTCCGAGGAATTCGAGTCGTTCATTGGACTCGATATAGCCAATATGCGCTTCATTCAGGACTGAACGGTGGATACAAGCAAGTGTGTAGAGGGAAGCATCGTTGGGTTGTATCTGAAGCGAAGTGAGAAGCGATTCTACCTTCGATTCAAACACCTCTCGATCATAGCGGAGTGATGTTCGGGTCATGGTGGGAAGATTATGGGATAAGTGATACGGCATTCATTACTTGAAACTTATTCTGAGAAAACACGAAAAGATACTTCTTTTTGGATTGCAACTATTGTCTCCTTCTGCTTCAGAAAAGTCGAGAGTGCACCATTGATGAAGATACGTCATTGATCATCAGAGAACTTCTTCGCGAGTTCGATTGCTTCATTCACACTGACACTCTCAGGGATATCGAGGTCAGACACATAGAGGATCTCCGTGAGTGCGATCATGAGGATAAGGATATGGAGAAGTGGCATCGTCGCGAGATCGAACTTCGGTGCGAGCGCATCGATGATAGTGAGGAGTTCCTTCTCTCGGTCGATGAGTGCTCATTCGGCTCGATCGACGAATGCTATATCGAGGTCGATATGATTTTCTTCTGAGAAATAGTTCTCGATGAATGTTTCACGATCGAATACATTCCTCTGACTTGAACGAGCGTAGAGCGACTGGAGGAGGAATTCACGGGACTTGCGACGAGATTGCATAGAATGATAGCTATTAGCGGTTGCAGTGAGCAGAGTATAGAGAAAAGCCCGAAAAAAGCGAGGGAAATTTGACTAGAATTAGAAAATATTATAAGATAATTGAATGAAACAAAGTATCAAGGTAAATATATTTTATAACTCAGATTCGCCAGAATGATCTAAAGAATACTATTTATTCAGTGAAACTGAGATGGATGAGCATAAGAGAACAATGATAAGAGATATGTGAAATTCAAAATTTAAGTATGAACTCTTAACAAACTGACTCAAAAGTAACCCACTAAGTGATTGAGAAAAGGCTTGGATAGAATCTTATGAAAAGTACCCTGAAGCTCCTTTAGAAATTCATCAATCAACACAAAAAATAAGTGAATGAAAGAATTTATCTGATTGAGAAAGAGCATTTCTAGAATCATTTCTAAGTGATAGATGGGCACCATTATTTGTTCATACTATTAGAAGTAAAATTGCTCGTGGTATGCAGAGTGATATGGATATCCAACGCCTTGAATTATATAAAACAATTCTTCAGTTGGATAGAGACTACCAAAAGTATAGTATAAAAGAAAAAGTCTAAAAAAATCATCGAGATCGATGATTTTTTTAGATAAGAAAAGTATTATGCTCGAATTTTCTTCACTGCCTTCTTCGAACCTGTAGTTCGGACAGAGAAAACCTGGCGACCCTTGTATTGACCAGTGATCGGAGATGCAAAGTGTGAGAGAGCGATCGCTTCACCAGCCTCATTGTACTGGAGTGAGACGAGATCCTTGAGACGCTTGGCATTGAGACGAAGCCATGCAGAGTAGCGTTTTTTACCACGAACTTTTGAGAGTTGCTGTTGAGGAGAGAGAGTCATAAAAAGAATTTAGATATTAGGATTTAGCTCTTAGATGGAACATTTCAGGAAAACCCTAAGTTCTAAAATCTAAGTTCTAAAATCTGAAATTATACTACTGAAACATAGGTATCACGATAGATACGTCCATCGAAGCGAGTTCGGCGTTTCTCCTGAAAC
>JANPGO010000108.1:0-6436 GCA_031423995.1 Candidatus Altimarinota bacterium
TAGGCATAAAAATAGAGAAATGAGATACGAATATCCCCTCGTATTCTCCATTTATTAATACTCTTGGGTCAGTAAATATACTGTAAGAGAGAGATTCACACGAATCTCTCTCTTACAGTATATTTTTCGGTGTTTCCCTAACTCGCGAAAAGAAAGATCCACAGTAATTATGGGAATTATGTTTTTTTCAATTTTCTTTTGTAGGCAAGACATACAGTCGTAGCTCATGGTATGAATGAGAAATTCATATCTACAAAAAGGTATGTCCACTCTCATAATACTCGAGATTTCATGATTTTTCCATGAAGCTTCGGGGAATCACCTATTTCTTCTATATCGAGTTTGACTGGGAGATTGCGGATATCACGCACAAGTAATTTATCATACTCGATTTGTTCATCAAAACAGTATCTACCGAATATATAACTTGACCCATTAGTCATTATTTCATAAAGCATAGAAGTCATGCATGCTGTATTTTCAGCAAAATCGTGTGCTAATATTTTTAGTTTTTCTGGATCGAGGATCATATATCACTGCCCTAAGGAAACATTCGTTTCCTGTACGAGATTTTCTGTAAGTGGATTTTCTCAGCGTATTTCAGTAATTTTTTCAGATTTTATCATCGAGATTGCAAAAGTTAATCTTCTTCAGCTCGAAGTTATATACTCTCCTGTTCAACACACTGTAGATTCTTTAATTTCGGACGGAGGATTTCTTGAGGCATCCCATACAACTATATGGATGTCATGATCGACCATTTTACTGAATCCACCACTGACGCTAACTATTTTTTCTTGTTTTGTGAGAAGTTTTTCTGCTACTTTCGTAATCGGGAACATCATATCTGATCCATGAGCGATAGTCGCCGCCCAAACGGCATTAAAAAAAAGCGGAGCATCTGCTTGCGCTATTCATGCTTGTCTATCTACTTCAGCATCATAGAGGGTTGGGACAGGATCCCTTATATTCTCATTCCAGAGTGGATATGCTGATACGAGTTTTCTTCCTGCTTGTGTCGCTGTATCGGAAAGAAGCTGAGCACATCCACTTCCTTGAAGATAGGCTACAAATCATTCATGAAGGCTTATAAAAACATCTAACATAGACATGCAAAAGTAATATTACTGAATTAAATATAAATATAAATAAAAATTATATTATGTCAAATTCATTTTCTCCCCTTCCCTTCCATAAGGGCGAACTCGCGAAAAGAAAAATCCACCGAGGAGGGTGGATACTATTTAGAATAAATCTTTAGTTTAAAGAATTTCGAGGTCATCATCATCATCATCATCATCGACTGGAGTACCCATAGGTATTTCAATTCTTGCAACCGTTTGCGTCATCATTTTATATTGCGCAATAAGGTTGACGACTTCCACATATTTTTCAGGATCTCTTGCGAATACACTGAGTGCACTACGGAATTTTGCTCGACCATAAAAAGGAGTATATTCATGGCGTTCGAGTGATCTATCTCCTGCCTTTTTTGATAATTCTGCTAGGTCTAAAATAACTCATCTAACGTGGTCAATATAAGCATCGAAATCATCCATAAAATCTCATAAATCTGCTAACATCTCTTCGTATGCTGCGGGATATTCAATCGCGATATCTATACCAGATGCCGCAAGACGACAGAGATCCATACTCTTTTTTCTCGATAGTTCCATGATTCTTGGATTGAGAACAATGGGTGGATAGAGCGGTATATTCGCATCAGATAGATAATCTATATCGTCCTGAGCAGTTAATTCACCAGACATATAATGAAAATTATAGAGTAAACAATGAATTTATATATAATTATTATATAATGTCAAATTTATTTTCTCATTTCCCTTCCACAACGGCGAACTCGAGAAAAGAAAAATCCACCCGGAGTTGGAGGTGGTGGATTAGGGATTATTTATTTTTTGTTGGAAGGAAAAATAATGAAATTAATAGAATTCAATTAACAATAGGAACAAATATTATGAGAATGTGCCAGAATTTTAATTCTTTTGTACAGTCTTTGGCTCTTTTTAAAATAACAAACAACATATATAGTCCTAAAATAAAGCCTATTGCCAGTAACCAAATAGGAGGATTGGCTCTATCAAAATCAAGTAACATTAATGGAATATATAGAGCGTAAATAACAAGAATATTTATTAAAAATTGTATACGACTTAAGGTATTCGATTTTAATCAAAACCATTTATTGATAAAAGTATCCATAGGCTATAAGTAAAAAATAAGAATAGACTTATTATACCTATTCTTATTTTTTGTCGAGAATTATTTTAAATAATCTTGATATACTACCTTCCGAGTCATTTCAATACTCAGTTAATTATATCCGTTTTCAAAGCAATCGGATCTATTCAGACCGACAAAACCTTTCCACACATAATATTGGGGCATGAATATGCGACTCAATTGTATAGCGGATTTCATATCAAGTCAGTAATATTTGGAGTTTCAATAACAACTCTCGTAATGAATTGTTCACAATAAGGACATTTTTGCATAAGTATAATAGTTAATTTGATTGTGAAAATATGGAACCAGCTAGAGATTTAGTTTCATTAGAATATTTTCCACTAAGTAAAACTTTCTGAGCCTTACTTTCCATTTTTTCAGAACTTTCTCTTCATGAATTAAATTGAGCTAACGCAGAGCCAGCAAGCTCTCTTTGAATTTTACTGGAATTAGGATTTTGCATTATTTTTCAAGCAAGGCTAGCGATACTTTTTGAAGTAGATTTGGACATTGTAAATAATTGTAAATTTATAAATTTGACATTACCTACTAAACCAATAAATTCTTTAAGCGTTTTTCTAGGAATTCTTCTTGGGGAAACTTCGGTACCAACTTACGCAAATAGGTTGGTATTTTTATTTTAGTAAAAGATTAACATTTTTAGAAATTAAGATTATCCTGAACAACTCACACAATTTTCTTTACTGACTTCACTCGAGGATATATGGATTATTGTAGTTTTCATAGTGACGGATTATGTAGGAGCCGAGTAAATTGTCGCCCAGCCTCTGTATAGAGGATTTCGGCTCGTTTATCTATTTCGATCATTCACTGGGAGATGAGCATAGCATTGATACTTTCGAGATTTGCCATGACGACGAGTTGTTCGATACTGCCATTATCTCTCTGATTTCACTCAGTTTTTGGATTTTTCTCTTTCCATTCTTTTGCTGTCTCTCCATATACGATCTGATTGAGCATATCTGCTTCTGTTGCATATTTCCATGATCGTATCGTGAGTGGATCTATGAGATGTTCGCTGATGGCGTCAGTATGGATCTTGTAGTTTACTTTTGCGAGGATGCGTTTTGTATCCCACCCCGTTTCGAGTCTTCTTGTCTCCTCTGATTTGAGTCGTTCGAATTCTTTGATAATATAGAGTTTGAACTCTGGCGATATCCACATGCCAAATTCAAATGCAATATCCTTGTGTGCATAGGTGCCACCATATCGTCCAGTTGTGGCTCGGAGTCAGATGGCTCATGTTTTTTCTGTCCATTCTTTGACACTGAGCTTGTAGCTATTGAGTCCAACTTGGCTTTTAATTATGGCAAATTCGCCAGAATTAAAATCTGGATTATTCAGTGATTCCCATATCCCGAGGAACTCTACGGTATTACGATTCCTGAGCCAATCAGAGATAAAAAAATCGCCATCTTTGGCTCGGATCATATCAGTCAATGAGATATAATCATCAGCTATATTGAAATGGATAATGTGTCATTGTACGAGGAGTTGAGTATTTTTGGTCATACGCTCAAAGGTGAAGAAAATAGTTTACCCACTACAACTTACACAATTTTCCTTACTGACTTCACTCGAGAGAGAGCGGACATAGTAGACGGTCTTGATCCCTTGTCTCCATGACTTCAGATAGTAACCATAGAGTTCCTTCGGAGAGACCTTCGCTGGGTCGATCATCCACTCGAAGCTGATCGATTGATCGATCCACTTGTAGATCACAGAGATCATATCGATGACATCGTTCATATCCATGGTGACGTATTCCTTGTAGTACCAGAAGTTCTCGGCATTGAGCTTGGGTGCTATGCGGATGGTCGGAGAGGCGAGATTCGTCTCGACGAAGTACTTCTTGTAAATCGGGAGGAGGGCAGCTGTGGTTCCGACGATCCCTGCGGTTGAAGTATTCGGTGCTGGAGCTGAGTGGTAGCCGAACCTGGTTCCGACTTTCTTCATCTCATCGAGGAGTGCCTTCCAATCGAGGTGCGCATTCATCGTCTCCTTCGTGAGGAGGGTTGCATCCTTCCCGAGGATAATCCCCTTCGAGTGCTCTGATCCTGGAAAGAGTGGATAGGCTCCACGCTCTTTCGCGATAGCGATTGAGGCTCGGTAGGTATAGTAGGTGAAGAGCTCGAAGAGTGAGTCTACATGGGCGCGAGCCTCAGGGGAGTCATATGCCATCGAGTGCGTCGCAAGGTGTTCTGCGAGTCCGAGGTAGCCGATACCGATCGATCGGTACTTGAGTGCCGTCATCTCTGCTGCCTTGATCGGGAACTTCGTAATCGTGATGACATTATCGAGGAGACGACAGATGACATCCATACATTCAGCGATCATCTTCTCATCGTGGACATTCGCGATATTCACTGATGCGAGATTACAGGTGACGACATCCCCTGCTTCATACTTGATAATGATCTTTCCATCCTCGATGGTCTCTTCGATGAACTTCGCAGGAGATGAGTTCTGACAGATCTCCGTACAGAGCTGCGTCGAGTAGATCTTCCCTGCATGCTTGTTCGGATTGGTGCGATTGACGGTATCGCGGTAGAAGACATAGGGCATACCCGTCTCAACAGTGGTCTTCAGGAATGCCTTGAAGAGGTCTTTAGCCTTGATCACCTTCTTCATACTGAGGGTCTCGTCCTTCTCAAGTATCGCATAGAATGTTTCGAATTCTTCATTGAAGGTATCTTCGAGACACTTTCCGTATTTCTTCCCGATCTCATATGGATCGAAGAGTGACCACTCTCCATCAGCATCGACACGCTGCATGAAGAGGTCAGGCATAGAGACGGCAGGGAAAATATCGAATGCCTTCGAGCGGATATCACCCGTCTCAGTCTGGAGTTCGAGGAAGTCATAGATATCACGATGCCAGACATCGAGCGTGACCGAGACGGCACCGAGACGAGCTCCGAGCTGGTTGACTGCGACGGCAGTATCATTGATCACCTTGACCCATGGATTGACACCACCGGCCGCCCCCTTGATCCCACGGATCTCAGCGCCCTGTGCTCGGATATGTCCGAGGTAGACACCGACTCATCCTCCGTATTTCGAGATCTGAGCGATGTCTTCGATACCATGATAGATGGAGTGGAGATCATCTCCGATATTGAGCTTGAAGCAGCTCGTGAGCTGATGCCAGTTGGTACGAGCATTGATGAGGGTCGGAGTCGGGAGAGAGATATGCTGGTTCGAGCACTGATCATAGATCTTCAGAGCGAAGGCGAGACGATTCTCTGGCTTCTCTGGGATCGCGAGAAAGAGAGCAACACTCATATACATCTCCTGTGGGAGTTCATGGACGACCTTGTTCGGGTTCAGGAGGTAGCGCTTCGCGAGTGAGAGGACTGTCGTGTATCCATAGTTCATATCGGTCTTCTTGCCTTTTTTCGCGAGAATCTCTCCTGCCTTATGTATATCAGCATCACTGTAGTATTCGAAGAAATCCTTGTAGTAGAGTCCCTTGTTCACGTAGTCGTGGAAAAATGTGAGATAGGAATCAGGCGTATAGACGTCCTTCTGTGTGAAACTTCGATTCTTCCCTGCCTTCTTGTAGAGGTCGAAGAGCGCGAGACGACCGGCGACATGTTCCCAGGCGATATTCTCGACCGTCACGAGGTCGATACAGGTCTTCACAAGGAGCTTCGCGATATCGGAGGTCTTCATATCTTCGACGATATTTTTCTTGAATGCTTCTATCAGATCATCGAAGCTACACTTCTGTTCATAGCCCTTCACCGCCATCTTGAACATCTTCTCGATCTTGTCGAAGTCGAAATCCTCCTTGTGTCCATCGGACTTAGTCACCTGGAAACCATTTTTTTCGAACTTCTTCACGAGCTTCACATGCGCTTCGACACGCTCTTCCTGACGAGTCGCACGATAGATGATATACTCTTTCGCGACATCGAACTTCTGGAACTTCATGAGGTTGCGCTCGACGATATCACCGATGTCCTCGACGGAGGGGACACGGTTGATGAAAATCTCTCCATAGACATGATCGAGATCCTTCACGATGAAGTCAGTCACGACCGGGATGAAGGAACGATCTGGGTCACCACAGGCGATACAAGCAGCTTCGATGGCCTGTTCGATGCGTATACGGTCGAAATCGACGATTTCGTCATTTCTTTTGCGGATCTTCGTGAGGGGCATA
>JANPGO010000109.1:0-8816 GCA_031423995.1 Candidatus Altimarinota bacterium
AGGCATAAAAATAGAGAAATGAGATACGAATATCCCCTCGTATTCTCCATTTATTAATACTCTTGGGTCAGTAAATATACTGTAAGAGAGAGATTCACACGAATCTCTCTCTTACAGTATATTTTTCGGTGTTTCCTTAGGAAACCATGGAATGAATATTGGATGAGCACTTATCTATTTTTTTATACGAAATATTTGGATAAACACAAGTATAGAATTTACAATAATTACTGACAAAGGAAATATCATTGTCGTGGGAGTGTACACTGAGAGTGATGCCAATCAGAGTCAATTCTTCAAGTTAGATATAAGATAGTATTTTGTAGGTTCACTTTCAGGGTGTTTCCAAACTTTTCGAAGTGTTGGTATGAGACTAATCATATCAGCAAACATGATAAATAATGATCCATAGAACGGATTATTTGTAGACTGCCATCATATGATAGCAGTGAATGACAGCATTAAAACATCCCAATCTAATCGATCTAGTTTTCCGAGTTTACCATATTTGAATCATATCAAAGAAATTATCAAACAAGCAAAAAAAGATAAACCATTTTGAGCTGTTCCCCATCATCAACCACCTGAGACTTGTGCAAAAAATGCTATCCCATTTATAAGCGTCCAGATTCACCATGAGAAAATATGGGGCTCTGTCTTTCCTCTAAGGATACTATGGATATAGATTGAATATCAATACAGACCAATAGTAACGGCAGTAATAGAAAGAATTTCTCGCCAATATAAAAGAAAAATATTCATAATTACTTCTTAGGAAACCACGGAATGAACACACTTGTTTTCTTTTTGTACTCTTCCCACTCCAGACGTCCGGCATACCGAGCCTCTTGCAGAGGAACACCTGAAACGAAGAGGAGAAGACAGATAATCGTGATCCAACCGATAATCCCAATATACGAATATGGGAGAGAAATCAAGGAAATCCCAAGCCAAAATAAACTTTCTCCGAAATAGTTCGGATGGCGAGAATATCTATAGAGTCATGTAGTGAATATCTGTCCTGGTTTTTTGACCTTCAGAAATGCCTTCAACTGAAGATCAGCAATGGCTTCAAAAAGAAGTCATGAGAGAGCAATTATGACTCATAAAATATACAAAACCTCACTTTCTGTCATCCTTGGCGATAGCCGAGGATCTGCTCCAAAAAGAGATTCTCCTGCGGAGAATGACAAATAAGAAGATCATGCCAAATTCACCACGAGTATAGGCAATGCGACGACAAGCATGAGGACCATCTGGAGCATATACACCTGGAGGAAGCTCCTGATATAAAAATACGCGCCAGTTCACCACTCTTCTCGCCATTTCGCGTAGCGAGGATCTTCTTTTCATTCTCGGAGTTTACGAAATCCGATATGAGAAGTGATGCGGATTCCCCAGAGGAGGACGAGTCCTGTGACCAGTATCTGTGGTATTATCTTCTCTGACTGGAGGAATGATATCCCAGCAATGATCATGAATCCAAAACCCCAGAATACATCGACGATTGAGTTGTCCCGTATTCGCAGAGAATACGGGAAGAGGAGCGTGTAGGAGATGAGGAGAGTTAGAACTATTATTATCATTTTGATGTCGCTAGTTTTATAAGCTCTGTTGCCATAGTTTTATCTATTTTTCATGAATCTTCTTTTATAGAAGGCTCTGAAAACAAAACATCCAATCATTTATTAAGAATCTTTTCAGTTTTACTGGAGTCATTTTTATGAAATTCTAATAAATAATTCATTGTTAGGAGTGACGCGTACTTAAATTTATATGACTCATACATTTTTTTATGAAATAGGAATTGTGTTGAACAAAATACAGTTAAATATGCTGGAACTATAACAGTAGCAATATGAAGGATCGCTGATCCAATAGAAATATCTAGACTATTTTTAGCGCTATCATAAAATGAGTAAGTAACTACCGCTGTAATTATGGAAAATATAAATGCGGAGAATAACCACCACCAAGAACCACTTAATTTTGTAGAAATAGACCAGAATACTGCTTCGTTATGGGTTTTATGTTCAGTCGCTCTGGAGTCATATTCTCATGCTTGTTTCTTTACAACTTCTTCCTCCATCTTCCTTCTGTTATCAAGCCAACTTTTAGCTCAACTTATGGCATCAGTAATATCTTTCTTACTTTCAATAAATTTTCATAGCTCTACTTGGGCCTCAAGAACACTTTCTTTTAATGTAATTGGAGTAGACTCAAAACTATTAAAGCCCTTCAGTAAAAGATAGTATGGTGATCCCCATAAAGTATTTAAGATATTTTGGAGTTGATCCAAGAAGGCATGATGTTGATTTGTAATATCATCAATGGTCACATGCTTCAATCAGGCATTAATGTAACTATTTATAGTATTTTGAATGTAGCTATCTAGGTTTTGCAGAAATCAGATTTGCAAACCGT
Organism: Candidatus Altimarinota bacterium; assembly: GCA_031423995.1. Taxonomy (GTDB): domain Bacteria; phylum Patescibacteriota; class Gracilibacteria; order BD1-5; family UBA2023; genus STC-74. Next base: position 2,425 of record JANPGO010000109.1, read on the forward strand.
TATCAAATATATCAATATTCGCCTCTATGGAAACTAGAAGTTCAAGAACATTTTTAACGTAAGCCTCTGTATCTTCAGGATTTAGACTATTCCAGACTATATAATTAGGTCATTTAGTATAAATTTTAGTTAAATCTAAACCCTTAAAGTCCTGTATTCGTTGAATAATATTATTTTTATTCACTTGAATTTGTGACATATTAAAATTGGTTACTTTATAGGTTATATATTATTGTTTTACAGAAAAACACAACATTATATTCTCTCCCCTTTAAGTACCCACCCCTCACTCTCTGTGATCTTCACCTTCACGAGGTCTCAGACTTTTATATCCTCATCTTTCGGGATGAATACTTCCTTAAAATTTCTCGTCCGACCCACCCATGTGTCATCTTTGCCTTCTCCAGAGATCAGGATCTCTTCTTCTCGACCGACCATGAGGAGATTCCGAGATTTCGCGGTTTCACGGAGGATATCATTCAGGATGGTCCAGCGACGAGCTTTCTCCTCGGGAGTGATATCATCCTCATATTTCGTCGTTGCGATCGTGCCTGACCGTGGAGAATATCGCGCGATGAATGCGAAGTCGAACTGACATTCTCGCATTGCAGTCGCTGTCTCTTGGAATTCTTCCTCTGTTTCTCAGGGGAATCCGACGATGATATCCGTCGAGATCGAGAAGAGTGGGTCACGACTCCGAAGGTAATCGACTTGCGCCTTGAAATCAGCATAGGTGTGTTTTCGATTCATGCGTTTGAGCATACTATCCGAACCCGACTGGAGTGCAAAGTGAAGGTATGGGCAGAGTTTCGGGAGATCGAAGTGGGCATCGAGGATATCCTTTGTCATATCATGTGGATTCGAGGATGTGAACCGGATACGATCAAGTCAATCGACGTGATTAATTTGCTCGAGGAGATCACGAAATGGGGTCTTCGAGGCTCCTTCTGGAAGGAGCTGTCGCGATAGCGACTGAGGATTTCCTGTTGCTCTGAGGATTTCCTGCTCTGTTGGCTCCTTCTGGAAGGAGCTGTCGCGATAGCGACTGAGGATTTCCTGTCGTTCCTGAATAGTTTTTATAAGATTTTCTCGAACTCATTCTCAGTTCCTCATGACTTCATCATTCGTATAACGAATCGTCACGATTCATTCTTTTAGTAATTCTTCATCTCTTTTTTTATCATATTCCTCACTTCCAACATGACTCTCTCCGTCTAATTCTATAGCGAGAGCAAGTTCATCTGAGTAAAAATCAACTATATAATCAAGAAGTGGTTTTTGTCTGAGAAACCGAAAACCACCCAATTTGTCTCCAGAAAGTATCTCATACCAAACATATTTCTCAGGTCATGTCATTTTTTTTCTGAGTTCAGTTGCCTTTTCTACGAGTTCCTCTCTGTACCATACTCGTCACTCTTTTCCCGTACGAATGGTTTCTGAAAATCCTCCGCCTCCTTCGTCGGCACCTCCTTTCAAAAGGAGGCTTCTATCCCACGTGAGCTCTTCTAGATTCCAGAGTTTCTTTTTGGTCTCTTTTCCATAACTATTCACATTCTGCCCGAGGAGGGTGACTTCTTTGGTTCACTGAGATACAACTTCCTCGATCTCTCTCACGATCTCATCCTGTGGACGACTCACTTCCCTTCCTCGAGTATACGGAACGATACAGAACGTACAATAGTTATCACACCCCGTCTGGATGATTATATTCGCACTCGCAGGATTTTCTTGGAGCTGCTTGACCTGGAGGTATTCATTGAACTTCGCATCATTCCCAATATCCTCCCCCGTGATGAGGGAGAGTATCTTCGTGAGATACGCGACTTCCTCGATGCGGAAGGTGAAGTCAATCAGCGGGGAACGGAGAAACAGCTCATCATCATAATTCAGTAGAGAATCTGATGAATCGAGGAGAGTGATTTTATCTGCATTCTTTCTTTTATACTCAGCTCCCCTATTGTCATCTCGAGCGGAAGACGAAGTCTGAAGTCGAGAGATCTGATTCATATGATGTCATGTAGATTTCTCCACTTCACTCACTTCATTCGTTTCGGTCGAAATGACAGGGAGATACCGTTTCGCCATACCAGATTTCCTCACCATGCATCCCGTGATACCGAAGAGTACTGGTCGATGAGCCCCCTCTCCTTGAGGAGAGGGTTGGGGTGAGGTATTTTTATGATAACGAGCTATCTCATTCATGAATCCGAAAACTCGATCCTCTCCCTTCTGTCGCACACTACACGTATTAAGTATGATAATATCTGCCTTCACGGGATCGATCAACTTGCGTAATCCAGCCGACATGAGAATCATATTGATCTTCTCAGAATCAGCATAATTCATCTGACAACCAAAAGTTTTTATGTAAAAGGTTTTATATAACATTTTGACAAAATTAATAATTTTATTATTAATAATATTATGAATTTAGAAAAAGAATGTGATCATTTGGATGGAATCTTTCTCACGTTCCTTAAATCATTAAGTAAATGAGCATTTACTGGAGTTACAGCATCAGAGTGAGTAAAGTTTCATAGAGAAAGACAGATTCTCCTACTTCTTGCAAATCAGGTTGAATTCTTTATTGAAAATCGTAAAAGTGATTGCTCGATTCGAAATGATGTTATCAGCATCTTCCGAAGCTACTTCCAGAGAAATCCTGATAGACTGAGAGAACACCGTGAATATCTAGCTGAACTTTATGGGCTGAAAGTCTCTAGTTATGTTATGATAATAGTAGGAAATTAGTTTTACACATCACTTCCTCGCCTACTGTATCGAGAAAGTGATTTTTGTAAACTGTTCATGAGTACAAAATGTGTATACGGGAAGAAAAAGAATAGCATTGTAAAATAGGGGTGACAACATATAATGTGCATAACAAATTCCAACACAAATACCAATATTCGCTTCGGGAAAAGCTTTCTCGAGAGTAAAAAATTTATACACCTAATTTTCTCTACAATATATGGTATCTGGAGAACAGCTCGTAGCCATAGATATAGGCAGCTCAAAGATAAAAGCCGTGATCGGTGAATGGAATGAAGAAAAGAAACTACGAATCCTTGGCGTCTGAATATCGGAATCACGTGGCATCAGAAAAGGAAATATCCTCGACATGGAGGAATTCAAGAACAACCTCGATACAGCGCTCGGTGATGCCGAGAAAATGACAGGAGAACAAGTCTCTCATATCTGTCTCGGTGTCTCTGGAGTCCATATCGAAATCACTCGTCGATCAGGAATCGTTGCAGTGGCTGGACTCGAGGTCAGTGAAGATGATGTGAATCGTGCCCTCGATATGAGTCAGAATGGAGTCGATCTCATGAATCGAAGTGTTCTGAAGGTTATTCCTGAGAGTTTTTCTCTCGATCTCGAGAGCGGGATCAAGAATCCTGTCGGCATGAGTGGGAAAAAACTCGAAGTCCGCAGTCATATCATCTCTATGGGGATGAATATCCTCTCAAATATCAAGAAATGAGTCCTCGACGTCGGTGTCGAGATCATGGATATCTATCCGAATATCCTCGCAGTCGGAGAAGCAATGCTCTCTCGCAGACAGAAGGAACTCGGTGTAGTCGCGATCGATATAGGTTCCAGTGCCACGAATATTGCTGTCTATGAGGAAGGATCGCTCATCTATGCAGGTGTGATTCCTATCGGTGGGGAACATGTCACGAGTGATCTCGCACTCGGACTGCGAATCTCGATCGATACAGCAGAGAGACTGAAGCTCGAATTCGGTGATCTGAACTTCGGCGAAGGTATGAAACCAGAATACGATGAACAGATCGATCTCGCACGGATTTCTTCGATTGACACGATTGAGATTTCTCGAAAGTTCATGAATGAGATCATTCGCGCTCGGTATGAGGAAATATTTCATCATGTGATCATGGAACTGAAGCAAGTCGGACGTGACGGTATGCTCCCAGAGTGAGCCGTCCTCACAGGATGAGCCTCGAAAATGCGCGGCCTCGTCGATCTCGCACGGAGCTACTTGAGACTTCCTGCATGTATCGGTGTCCCTGAGGAGATCGATGGAGTCAGTGGGACTTCTATGAGTGACCCTGTCTATACTGCCGTCATCGGAACCCTCGTCCTCGCAGGGAAATATGGAGCCACGAGAAAACAATTCAAACTCAATCTCTCATTCTGATGAGCACTCAATTCTCTCAAAAATCTTTTTAAGAAGATTATCCCTTAGTCACTTCCCCTTCTAGCAACTCAATTCTAGCAACTCAATAATTCTACCCAATAATTCTCCTTCTATGTCTACTCCTGTTGGATCAAGCGAAGATCGTCTCAAAAAACTCCTGAGAACCAATATGAATCCTCCACTCGGATCACAGCCACAACAGCAATCTCCTCAGTCACATGTCGAGGTCAATGTTGGCTATATTTCTCCCGTTGCCAATATCAAGGTTGTTGGTGTTGGTGGAGGTGGAAATAATGCTGTCAATCGCATGATCGAGTCTGGTATCGAAGGTATCGAGTTCATCGGTGTCAATACCGATGCTCAGGCACTCTTCACCTCGAAGGCTCCAACTCGCATCAACATCGGTCGGGCAACGACTCGTGGACTTGGTGCAGGGGCGAATCCTGAGACTGGAAAGAAAGCTGCAGAAGAATCCAGTGAAGAGATCAAGCAAGCCCTCATTGGTGCTGACATGGTCTTCATCACCTGTGGACTCGGAGGTGGAACAGGAACGGGTGCTGCACCGATCATTGCAGAAATCGCAAAATCACTCGGAGCCCTCGTTGTCGGTGTCGTGACCAAGCCATTTGCCTTCGAAGGACCTCGTCGAAGCGCTCAGGCATTCGATGGATATGAGCGGCTCAAGGAAAAGGTCGATACCCTCATCATGATCCCAAATGATAAGATCCTCTCGATTATCGATAAGAAAACTCCCATCCTTGATGCCTTCCATGTCGCGAATGAGATCCTGAAGCAGGGTGTACAATGAGTCTCTGATCTCATCACCCATCCAGGACTCATCAATGTCGACTTCGCCGACGTCCGCTCTGTCATGGAAAATGCTGGTTCTGCCCTCATGGGAATCGGATATGGAAGTGGGGAAAATCGAGCCGTCGATGCAGCTCGCTCAGCGATTGAGTCGCCCCTCCTTGAACTCTCGATCAATGGTGCAAAGTGACTCCTTCTGAATTTCACTGGAGGAACAGATCTCTCTATGTTCGAGGTGGATGAAGCATCACGTATGATCACTGAATCATGTGATCCGAATGCCAATATCATCTTCGGAACATCAATCGATGAGAAGTATACTGGAGAGATCAAGATCACCGTCATTGCCACTGGATTCTCTGAGGAGACCAATGCTCAACTCGCAGGAATGAGCCGAGGATTCGGACAGACAGGAATGTTCGGCAGAAGCCCAGTTGCTCAAGGAAATAGATCCAATGAACCTACCTTCTCAACGAATAATCGAACGATGAATGGTCAGACGAATCTTCTCGGGAATAATGGTATTCATAGCGGATCTCAACCCGTGATCGAGAATGATTATGACGTTCCTGCATTTCTCAGAAACAAGTTACCAAAATAAATCATACTGTCTTTTTTTTACGAAGAATTCAATCCTCCTTGAATCAATCATGGAGGATTTTTGAAGATGAATAATTCCGTTCCTTTCAAATATTCGTCGTTCATTTCGACTTTTCTGGAAATTCCTATAGAATGCCGGAAATGAGATAGTATGATTATAACAAATTATTCATACTCAAATTCCTTCATTACTAAAAAGAGCTCCATGATTCATCCATATACTTTCATTGCTCTCGACCTCGAGACGACCTGACTTAGTCCCGAGAAAGATACGATTATGGAGATTGCCGCTATACGCTTTCAGATAGAGTCTGAGAATGGTATATTTCGTGTCACAAATACTGAAGAGCGATCGATGCTTATCGACCCAGAGCGAGAAATCAAAGAGGAAATACAAATGATCACAGGAATAACACCAAAGATGGTTGAAGGGAGAGAAAAGTGGAACAGTGTACGAGATCGTGCTCATGAATTTATCGGAGATTCTATCATTGTGGGGCACAATGTCTTCTTCGATATCAATATGCTCAGAACGCACGGAGTTGATCTCAGTGAAAACAAAGTGCTCGACACATTTGAACTTTCTGAGATTTTTTCTCAGGACGCAGAGAGCCTGAATCTCTCATTTCTTGCAAAAAAATATGGAATCCCATGAGAGTGGGAACATCGGGCACTCGATGACACTCGACTCTCGGTATGACTTTTCATACACTACCTTCAAGAGTTTTCAAAGCTTGATGCTACTAATCTTTCCATTTTCTCATTCTGAAGAGAGAAGGATACATCAGGGAGTATATCTCTCTTATTTGAAATTTGCAATAAT
>JANPGO010000110.1:0-7223 GCA_031423995.1 Candidatus Altimarinota bacterium
GGTGCCCGTTTGTGTGATGATGTCCCATTTATGAAACTCATGAAATAACTGTATGTTCAAAAAGCTCTTCCTCATCTCGATTATCTTTCTCTCATCATGCGTAAGGGAGCTTCCACAATCAAAAAATATTTCAACAAATCCTGATTTTCTCGTTTTCGAGGCAAAAAATGGTTTCGAAATATTCTATGATTCAGGAGCTACAAAATCACTGGAAGATCTCTATACTCCAGGTTCTATTATACTCAATGGTTCCTACTTCTGACTGACTGATTCCGGTGCATATATGCCTGCTTGACTCTGGATAGTGGATGGAAAAAAATTCTCTGAAATAAGAAAGGATGATCCAAATCTCTCAATGGTACTTTCTCAGTGTGATACTCAGTGGAGTATCACATATAACTATTCTTGGGATAAATTATTCTGTGTGAGTTGATGGAAGAGTGTATTCCAAGCATGACCTCTCGTGCTCAATGAAGGATGAATTGCTTCATCATTTTCGGGATCATGGCATGCAGATGAACCTCATGAGAGGACAATGATAGGATTGACGCATGATAACAGGGAATATTTCTTTATCTTTACCAAGAAAGTAACTCTCAGAATGGCATGAGAAGCTATTATGAAGTTGCCTCAATTTGCGCATAGTCATATCGATGTCATCAACCTCGATGGCTGACCATCGACGGCTTACTTCGACGGAAATATTGGATTCAATGAAAATAAAAAACTTCCCATCCTTATCCGTACTCATCCATAGTTCCAAAATTTGTGTTTTCAAAAACTTTGGACTATACTCTGATGAGTTTATACTTCATCTTCTCGTATGTCTCGACTCGTACTCGCATCGATCGCATCCCTCGGTCTTCTCAGTGGATTCATCGTCATCCTCGTGATCATGATCATGGCATGGTCGGGTCTACCGATCTATCTCCCTGCTGCGATCGGGATCACACTCGTGTGGAATCTCCTCATGTGGTTCTTCGGTCCATGGATTTCTGATATGATCTACGAGTACCTCTATCGGATCGAGTGGGTCGAGATCGAGTGACTCGAGAAGCGCTCACCAGAATCTGCACGGGTGATCCGTGCCGTATGCGAACAATATGGATTTACTCTCCCGAAGATTGGTATCATCCCTGACAAAAATCCCAATGCATTCACCTATGGATCCATTCGTTCCAATAGTCGCATCGTTGTGACTGAGGGAATTTTCGCTTTCCTGAATGAAGGAGAACGAGCCGCGGTCTATGGACATGAGCTCGGACATATACGTAATAATGACTTCATCATCATGACGATCGCATCGACACTCTTGCAGGTGGTCTATGAGATCTATTATTTCAGCAAAGAGCTCAGCAAGAAGCGAGGAGGAAAGAAGGGGAATCCTTTTGCGATGATTGCACTGGTTGCCTATATATTCTATATTGTCGGGAATTATACACTTCTCTATCTGAGTCGTATACGCGAGTATTTCGCAGATGCATTCAGTGCTGAACATACCGATCCCAATCACCTCGCAGAAGCACTCGTGAAGATCGCTCTCGGCATACTCGCGACTCCAGAGAACAATCGTCTCGTCGAATCTACTCGTCATATCGGGATCGCGAGTACGGCTATCTCTCAGTGACTCGGACTCATCTATGCGAACTGTCAGAAAGTGGGTGATTTTACTCCGCTTGCAAAATCATTTCTCTTCGACCTCAAGAGTCCATGGGCATGGATCGCAGAATTCTCCTCGACCCATCCGCTCACCGGGAAGCGTATCAAGGCGCTCATGAAGCTCACAAATAATCCCATGTATGATATCGAAGGGATAGAGCAGAAGATTCCTGTTGATACTGTGAAACTCTATGGGAATTTTGGTCGTGATATATTCTTCCTCATATTTGCTCGCTTTGCTCCACTGATATGACTCTTTGCAGGATTTACCTTCTCGGTACTCTATGATGATCCGAAATCAGGACTGATTCTCTTGCATATCCTGGGTGGAGTTCTCTTTGGTCTCGCACTGAGTACCTTCATCCTCACGAGGATGCGATACGGTGACACTAATGAATCAGAGACCACCGTACTCGATGCACTCTCGGATATCTATGCATCACCCGTACGGGGAAAGAGGATCGCACTCGAGTGAACAATTATTGGAAAAGGGATACCCGGGTATGTATTCTCAGAAGACCTCATGATCCAGGATAAAACGGGTCTCATATACCTCGACTATGAGAGCAAAATTCCAATTGTAGGAAATCTCATATTTAGCCTCACTCGGGTCAATGAACTCGTCGATAAAACGGTGAAGGCAAATGGTTGGTTCTTCCGAGGAGTAGCTTCACGACTCGTCCTGAATGAAGTCACTTCCTGACAAGAGACGATCAAAGGGTGAGCCAAGTTCTGGGGTGTTATCAGTTCTGCAGTCTTCTTCATCGGATGAGTGATCCTTATCATGATGCGATAAAACCCCTCTATGTTTTAGATGTACTGAAACAATGCCCACTCGAATTTATATACTTTTACTTCATTCATTATGGATATCATTCCCAAAAAATACGATGTTCTTGTTGGAAGAATCGCAGCAGCTCTCTATCTTCTCGGACTTACTACTTTTTGAATATACGGAAGTCATTTCGCCTTCTTTGAGGGGAGAACCAAACAAGCGATACCCGTAACTTTTGAAGGAAATCAGGCGCTCTTCATGCTTTGGGGAACAGTGATTATTTTTGCTTCGATCGCTGGACTTGCATTCCCGAATCGAAGGCATGCACTCTGATGGATCATTGCATGTCTTCTCTGATCTTGAAGCCTCTTCCTCCTTGCATATTTTCTGAAGTTGTAGGAATTCCATTTGTCCATATTTCAAATACTGAGAACCTTTTCCAACTATGAAAACGATTATTATCGATATTGCACCACCATGACTCGCACCTGAGGAACTCGATCATCGTATGGATGAGCTCGAATCTCTCGTCTCGACCTATGGATGAGTCACGATCGTGAAGCGCGTGCAGAAAAAAGTCACTCCTGACTATCGGACCTTTATCGGGAGTGGAAAACTCGATGAGATTATTACTCTGGGTGAAGAACTCGGTGCCGAACTTCTCATCATCGGGAATATCATGAAGCCCGCACAGGTCTGGAATGTGAATGAACATCTCAGGCAAGCGAAATCGAAGATACAGGCATGGGATCGAGTCGATCTAATTCTCAAGATTTTTGCTCTTCATGCTGTCTCACCTGAATCAAAACTTCAGATCGAACTCGCCTCGATCAAACATATGTGACCACGCATCTACGGTATGGGAATGGAACTCTCTCGTCAGGGTGGTGGCTCGAAGAATGCGAAATGACAAGGAGAAACCAATACAGAGATCATGAAGCGCCATCTGAGAGAGAAGGAATTTGTCCTTCTCGAGAAACTCAAGACGCATGAACGGACTCGATGACTCCATCGTGACGCCCGGAGACGAAAGGGATTCAAGACGGTAGGAATCGTCGGCTATACGAATGCTGGGAAGTCCTCACTCTTCAATGCACTTACGAGGAAATGAGTCCTCGCGGAGGATAAACTTTTCGCAACTCTTGGGACGAGTGTGGGGAAGATGTATCTATGACCTTCTTTGCAAAGGGGGATGCACGAAGGGCGCGGAGATTTCCTGTCGGAAAAAAATCCTCAATCCTCGCTTCACTCGGACAGCTCCTTTACAAAGGAGCCTTATGAAATTCTCCTCAACGACACGATCGGATTTATTCGTGATCTTCCACCAGAATTGATCGCAGCATTCCGATCGACACTTGAAGATTCCGTTGCATCTGACCTCCTCCTCCATGTGGTCGATGCGAGTGATCCATGGATTCATGAGAAGATCCGAATCGTCGATGAGACACTCGCTCAGATCGGTGCGAAGCAGGGACGAATCATGGTCTTCAATAAGTCTGATCTCCTTTCGGATGAGAGACAACTTGCACTTTCGAGAGATTTCGATGATCTCCATCTTGTATTTATCTCTGCAGAAGGGAATCTTGGTATGGATATACTTCTCTCTGAGATGAGAAAATTCCTGAATACGCAGAAATAGACTCAAGAAACGATTCTATCGAGAAGAGTGAGAATGTATCAGCAGTAAAATCTCTATGCATCCAAGCTAACTATCAATACTTATTTTTCCTGTCCTTCGGTCGAAGTAGATATTTCGAGTCGTATTGTGATAGCCGACGATCACCTTCATGATGATATTCTGACTCGTAATATTCGTGTTTCAGGTAAAGGTGATGCCATTTTGAGTGATGTGTATCTGTCAAGCTCAACTCCAGGTATTTGTGTTGCTCGTTGATCCTGTCCACCACTCAACTCATGATATTGAATAGCTTCTATCCCCATCATAGTATGGAGGCTGGAAATACCCAGTTGAGAAGATGATTCCTCATGAGGAGTAACTCGTGATAATTCCTGTTGCAGGAGATATGTTCATAATAGTTTTGTCAGAGACATTTCCATTGTTATTCGGCATACGTCCTATCGACATCTTGAGGGATTCGTCTCGAAGCATATCTGATATGGCATACTTCATGCGGTTCGTCTTCTCGATATCAGTCTGAGGGAGGAATGTGAAGGAGTTGGTTGCTGCGAAAAAAATCCCAATCATTGCTATTACAATCATTATTTCGAGCATTGTAAAGCCATATTTACTCAACATGGATTGCCTTTTCATAGAGAATTTTTATTATCTAACCTAGATTCTATATATTTTCTTCTATTTTCCAATATGAAATACGTTTTTCTCACTGCATCACTTCTCTCATTTTTTGTTATACTTCCTACTGCAACTCTTGCTCTCGACATTGGTTCGACAGGAACTATTTCTACTGGATGATCACTCAACCTTGCGCCTGCACTGAATCTCGGGACTATCAATATAGTTGATACACTTCATATGAATGTATCATTTTCTTCACCAGTTGAGATTGATACGTTGAAACTCAAGATTACGAAGCAGGGAGATAATAGTACACTCAAGATCATGAGTCTTTCAGGATCGAAGACAGATGATCATGTCGTTGATATTGTTCTCGGAACCGATCTTCAACAGGGGAGTGCCTATACACTCACCGCAGTATCTGCCATAGGAAAAGATAGATCAGTGATCAAGGATGGTGCCCTGGCACTCAAAGACTTCGTCACACCGATCCCACTCAAGACACCTGAGACAGAAATGAGCGCAGCGCCCAATCCCAATGCCGTCCTTGTGAAGACAGGATCAACTACACCAGTGCCAACTGTTTCTCCAACTACAACTCCAACTCCACAACCAACAGTCACCAAAAAGCCTGATGTAGTTGTTCCTGCGAAGGAGCTTCCACTTACGGGAATGAATCCACTCTTCCTCCTTATTATTGTCCTCCCTATAGCATATATCTTTACGAGAAAGAGAGTATAACTTCATCCTTCTATACCGAGTCCGCTCGGTATTTTTTTCCTCTATGCAAAAGAAAAGTATTGACTCAACACTTGTGTTTATCGTTATCGCGCTCGTCATATTCGGGATGATTATGATCAGTTCTGTGAGTGTCTATCCGTCATTCAAGATCACCTCTCGTATGGTGAGTCAGTGACTTCTTCCTGAATCGAATAATTACTTCTACCTTTCGAAAAATATTATACATGTACTCGTAGGACTTTTTTGCCTGATGATTTTCTCGAAGATTCCATATTTCCTCTTTGAGAAGCATGTAAAGCCTATTTTTTATGGGTCACTTCTTGGACTCTTTCTCGTTCTCATTATCGGTGTGGAATACAATGGTGCAAAATGATGGCTCAATATTCCATGACTACCATCCTTGCAACCTGTTGAATTTGCTAAGATTGGACTCATCCTCTTTCTTGCTTATTTTATCAAGAAAAAACGATCACAACTTCCTGATTTTACTGAGTGATTTATTCCATTTTTTCTCATTGCCCTCTCTGTCTTTCTCCTCCTTGCTCTTCAGCCTGATTTTGGATCTATTCTCATCATAGCCCCCGTCGTGATAGCCATGTATTTTGTTGCAGGTGGAAATAGTCGATATCTCCTTGTTTCGCTTCTTATCTGCGTACTGGGAGCATTCTCCATATATTCTCTTGGAAAATTCACAGGTTCTGGATGAAGTTCACTGCACTATATTTCAGAACGTATCGATAACTTTTTCGATTCCAATGAGTCACTCTTCGAAAAGGGAAATGATGATGGAAAAATCTATCAGACAAAACAATGACTCCTTGCGATCGGAAGTGGAGGATTTTTTGGACTCGGATTCGGGAAATCGATTCAGAAATTTGGCTACCTTCCTGAAGTTCAGGGGGACTTCATATTTTCAGTGATTGTCGAGGAGCTTGGATTTTTTGGTGCCTGTATCCTCCTTTCTCTGTATGCAACAATCGTGTATCGATGAATCTCCATTGGACGTTCCGTGAAAGATATATTCGCAAAATATACCGCATTCGGTATCACGATCCTCATACTCGTGCAGATGTTCGTCAACGTATGAGTGAATCTCAATGTTATTCCACTCACTGGCGTAACACTCCCCTTCGTGAGTTATGGTGGATCATCGCTTATATCGCTCCTCATTGCAACGGGAATCCTTCTCAATATTTCCCGCTTCTGTGAATACCCCTCAAAGCATGAACAGTATGCAAATATTGGACAAAAAAGAAGAATTAAGATATAAATCTATTTATAGGCAGAAAGTCAACATATTTTCCCTTGCTTTTCCCACTATTTCCAGATACTTCACTCTATATATCTTCCCTTTCCACTCATGAGATCAAAGAATTATCCGTACCTTATTCTTCTCATTATCTTGGTTCTTTTTTCTGGAGGGCTCTATGTTTTTAGTGAGGCAGCTATCCACTATTTTACGGGTTCTACATGAGTACCCCATGTTCTCGGAACATTCAATGCTGCCTATGGAAATGCCGGAACTATTTCCTTCGATCGAGATCCGGGAGTCTCCTACAGCAAAGCAAATCTTTCCTGAATCGATATTACTGGATTTTTCTGGTCTGAGACGACTGGTTGGGCAGAATTCACGGGAGGAACAAATATCACACTTCGAAATGTTGCAAATGGAGGTGTCCGCGAAGTATGGGATGCTTCGGGCTATGCTTGGAGTGACTATGCAGGATGGCTCACTCTCTCATGAGTAGAATATTACCCAGATACAGCTACCCTCTCTGGGTGGCTCTGGAG
>JANPGO010000111.1:0-15958 GCA_031423995.1 Candidatus Altimarinota bacterium
TCTTTTTTCTTCGTGTATTTCTCACGTGAGACCTTCAGGAGGACATCTCGGGCTTGTTGTGGGGGGACATCGATCCGCTCTCTGAGGGGGGCATACGTGGTAGCCGAAAATACCGGTGAAGGCATTCAGTCAATTAAAAGCTTGGTATAAATATCATACTTTCTGAGATTGGTGAGATCCTGTGGGAGGATGACATCTTCTCCACCGAACACCTCGGCAAAAGTGAGTGCATCATGATAGCCGACCTGGAAGGCGACGAGGGTTCCGACATTCCCGAAGACCGCTCACTGGACGGTCTCTGCCATCTGATCGACATACTGGTTCGCCATCGTGAGTGAGAGCTTATATTTCCGCGCTTCAGAGAGGATCGTCGCGAAGCTATCCGTCGCGAAGTTCTGGAACTCATCGACATAGAGTCCGAAGTCTCGACGCTCATGCTCGGGGGTATCCGCACGTGTCATCGCCTCGATCTGGAACTTCGTCACCATCATTGCACCGAGAAGTGCGCTCGCATCTTCGCCGATCCGTCATTTCGAGAGATTCACGATAAAGATTTTTCCATTATCCATGATCCAGCGGAGCGAGAAGGGATTTTTAGGCTGACCGAGAATATTTCGGAGAATAGGAGAGGAGAGAAATTGACCAACCTTGTTCAGGATCGGACTCACGGCTTCAGTCATCATCGACGGACTCATCTTCTCGAATTCCTGGGTCCAGAACTGTATCAGGATCGGATCATCGATCTTCGCGACGATCTTTTTCCTATAGGCTTCATGGGTGAGCATCATCGGGATTGAGATCATCGTCGTCTCAGGGATGAGGAGGAGTGTGAGGATTGTATTGCGAAGGATATATTCGAGTCGCGGTCCCCAGCTCTCAGCGAACATTTTTTTGAATATCGAGACCAGTCCTCAGGCGACGATGGGCCTGAGTTCCGGACGATTATTCTCAAGCATATTGAAGGCGATTGGATAGTCCTGATCTGCAGGATCGAAGAGGACGATATCATTGGTTCGGGATTTCGGGATATTGGCAAGTATTGTCTCCGCGAGATCTCCATGCGGATCGATCACAGCAACCCCACGACCGTTCAGGATATCCGTGTAGATCATATTTTCGAGGAGTGTCGATTTTCCCATTCCTGTCTTTCCGATAATATAGACGTGACGAGCTCGATCGATTGGCATGATCCCAAAACCCTGATTGTGTCCACGGAAATTCGCCACCCCAATCGGCGTATTCGGATTTTCGTCTATGGGGAGATCATGCGGTGGTTCAAATTTGCGTGTCGTGACCCAGTGGACCCCAGGGGTCTTCACATACAGAGTCGGGAGGTGGACGATCCCTGCGAGTTCTGTCGCATTCAGTATCTGATCCGTCGGTGAGAGTGTCTTGCGGATCGATTGGTAGTGAGTATTTCCCCGTTTCTTCACGACGAAATGGTTCCCTTTCGGATCAGCGAAGATATTCATACTGCTTCAGAGCTCCTTCAGAATGAGATCATCCTGTATCGGATCACTGACGTTTTTGAATATGTGAATCGCGGTACGAAATCCATACGAATCGGTCTTCGTTGTTGCATCTTTCTCATGTTTTTTACCATCGTGCTCTATCGTCTTGTGCTCCGCTTCTTCCGCTCATCGTGGGATGAGAAATCCGAAAATTATCGACAGGAGACGAAATGGGAAAAATATCCAGCCAATATATCCCCAGAGTGAGAGGAGGGGAAGCTTCCATATATTCGGAATGAGGTGAGATGTGAGGAGGGCACGCTTCGACTCGGTTCGCCAGAGATGGTCATGGACAGGTACAAAGTCGATGATGAATCCACCGATCTCTCCCTTCGGGATCTTCACAAGGGCGCTCGTGAGTCCAGAAAGTGGGTCGATCGAGTCTTTCTCCGTGCGATCCTTGAGGTTCACATAGAGCTTGATCGTATCGAGATCATGATGATGCAGGTGGAGGGTGCGGTGTCGGACAGGTGTATCGGGATCGAAGGGAATCGTGCAGGCATTGACTTCGATGTCAGGATAGTGTGCGTAGAGTTGGGATATGAGGAATGAGGCAAATCGCTCAAATGTCGAAAAATAGAACCGTATTTGCCCATTCGATGCGAGCATCTGGAATCGAAATACTGGCTTCTCTTCGCGTTTCCAGAACTCCCACCAGTGTGCCTTGTGTGATATACTATGATGGAGGGTCGAGAGCATCTCGCGGGCGACGAAGGCTCACTTCTCATTGGCACGGTCAACCGTGATCTCATAGGTGATGTACAAACCTTTCGCTGTCATTGGTCGCATAGTAGCAGAAAGTGGTCAAAAATACAAGTTCATTGTGTGGAAATGATACGAGTAAATTGCTTCCAATACTTCAGAATCCTTCTGTACTTTTCATGTTTGGAAAGTACCAATAGCTCCCGAGGGATCAACAAACTCACTCTCACTCTGCTGTCGCTCATCAATTCATCCGTCCAGACAGTGTCGCCCCTCTGACTCCCTATTTTGCTTTTTTATGATCGTTCAGAATAAGTAATTACACCTATTTCTATTATTATGAGAAGAATTCTCGAAATCATCTTGTCCTTTTCATCCCTTTCCCTATACTCATCGACATGTTCATCGATACCCTCACGACATCGACACTGACGATCACCGAAGATACGATAATTTTCGACGATGGAGCACTTCCAGATCTGACGATCACCGTTCCTCAGGGGCTGAAACTCCGGTACCTTATCGTACCATCTCAGTCAACCAATAATACCAGAGTTTTCAGTATCGGGAGTGATGCAACATTTATAGGGGCGGGGGTATACTACCATACAGATATGGTTCAAAAACTGTCCGTCATCGTGAATGGTCAGGATGTAAAAGCATCACTCTCCCTCCTCTCGCTCCTCAGAGATCATGTGCGTATCTCTGTCGATGGCATCGGTCGAGTCGAGAAGAGGTCTGAGAGGATCCACCTCCGTGTCGATCAGACGAATATCCTCCTCGGGACAGATATCTCAGTACGTGGTCGTCCAGTTCTCGAGATCGAGACCGACAGTATCGAGTGAGGACACAGTAATCGTACGCACCGCATCTCAGGTGAAGCACTCTTCTATCTCCAATCACATGGGATCGACGCCTCGACTGCTGAGGGGATGCTCCTCTCTGCTGAGATCATGCGTCATGTGGGGGTGATCGGGGAGAGAGGGGAGGAAATGGGAGAAAAAATAAAGAAACAGATTATAACAGTATAGATTCATAAGATTCATATGACGCGATAATGAAATCGTCTTTCTAGACTTTCTGCTTGTAGCTCTTGCTATATACTCTTTTCCCAGTACACTACGAGGATGAGAGAAATCCTGATTGTCCATGGATGAGCCAATACGATACGGGCTCAAGCCGCAGCTCTCCTCGTGATACAAGACTTTGATCGATTTCAGTGTATTATTTTTTCATGAGGAAAAACAGGATGACCAGATGTTCCATCCGAGGCTGCATCCATGCGAACGATATTTCTGAAGGGAGTCCACATGTTCCTCCCAAAACACGATACAGCACAACTTGAGCTCACGCTCTTCCTCGAAGAGCAATCATATGATACCGAGAGTAATGCTCAAAGAGTCAAAAATATGCTCTGAATCTCCAAAGAATCTCGACTCACGCTCCTCTCGAGCCTCTCGCACCTCCCTCGAATCGAGAGCACCTATGCACGACTCGGATTTCGGTCCATAGAGACACTCTCGGCAGAGGGGATATTTTATGATAGTTCGGTTGGACGCTATCAGGACTATATCCTCCAGTATCTCAGTTCATATACCATCATCCTTTCTGCATGCAGAGAAATACCACTCTATTTTCTCACACAGTGTATTCCATGACGACGATGGATACGATCAAAAACACAATGAAGAATACAAAATCCCCCTTCCGAATAGAAGAGGGATTTTTCGAGAATCATGATGGTAACTATGCATCTTCACCTTCCTTCGCTGGATCGACTGGAGCTCCTTCGATCGTCGTGAGGGAGATACGGTAGCCGAGGAGATCACCCGCGATGTTGATATTGGTTCCACCCCGCCCCAATACTTTTGCCTTCTCTTCATCCTTCACGGTCGCACGGATGATCGTGTTCTCATCGTCGATGTCGATCGCCTCGACGGTTCCAGGGATGAGAGCTCGGCGAACCATCTCGACCTGATCGGTCGTATAGTTGATGATGTCGATCTTCTCACCGAAGAGTTCATCGACGATCCCACGAACACGCATACCCTTGGGCCCGATGAGACATCCTGCTGGATCGACATCTTCCTCATCAGAGGCGACGATGATCTTGGTCTTCACCCCTGGCATACGAGCGATCGAGACGATCTCGACGGTTCCTTCCTCGAGCTCTGGAGTATTCATCTCGAAGAGCTTCACGACGAGTTCCTTGTCCTTGCGAGAGAGGACGACACGAGGACCATTCACGGGATCGATCTCGACCTTGCGGACATAGAGGAACATGCGCTGTCCGGGAGTATACTTGTCCTTTGAGACTTGCTCAGATTTCGGGAGGACGACCTGGTTCCCATTGTAGTCGAATACCACACGATTCTTCTCGACGAGCTCGACACGGAGGTTCACGATAGAGTCTTCCTTGTCCTTGAAGAGGTGATAGAGCTTCTCCTTCTCCGTCTCCTGGATCTTCTGGACGATGACCTGTTTCGCTGCCTGAGAGGCGATACGACCGAATCCTTCACTTGTGAGAATCTCATCAGAGACGTCGATCTCGACGGTATCGCCGAGGGTGAATCCTGAATCCACACCACCGATCTCCTCATAGGAGATCTCAAGGTCTTCATCCTGGACTTCTTCGACGATCGTCTTCTCGATCGAGATCTCGACACTTCCAGTCGTGATATCGAGTTTCACATTCACATTGGCATCCTTCGATGCATAATCCTTCTTGTATGCCGTCTTGATCGCATGCTCGATGATCTCGACGAGTTTCTCTTTCGGGATCTTCTTTTCAGCCGATATTTGGTTGATCGCGGCTTCGATCTTCTGGAGGTCAAACATAGTATATAGCTGGTTAGTGGGATAGTAACTGGTAACTAGAGGGGATGGTGGAACTGAGTCAAAAAAAAGACTCGCCGTGAGGCAGGTCCTTTTCGATTCGATGGAATTATTATAGGGGAAAAGTAGAAAAAGCAAGAAAATCTTTCTAAGAAATTATGCAGCTTCTTGTCTTTCCGTGTTAGCTCGACTCAGTTTATATGAAGAAATAGCTGGAGGAAACCTTTCCAGTTCTTTGAAGAGATCATAGAGGCCACCGCTCGTAAATGATAAGAAATTTCATTCAGGAGTTTTTTGTATCATGCTCAAAAATTCTTTCATCATGCCATCAAAGAATGCATTGAACTGCAATGATACTCTTTCCTGAGCTGACGAATCTGAAAAAATACTCTCTACTCATTGTGTGAATGTTCAGATTCATCTATCAAATATCCTCGCCTGAACAGCATCCATTTCACGAAAATATTTTCCCAAAGTAGCAATATCGAGATTCATAGCTCAATCCCAGCGTAAACCTAAAAATGTATGAAGTATTACGAGGTACAGCGCACCGATAAACTGGAGAGTCCTAGTTATCTTTGCCTTTTTTCAGCTCTGATTGTCTCATTCACTCAGCCTTCTATAGTAATTCAGATTTTTCTCGAGAGTCCATACCAGTTCTCGAAAGGCCTCTCGTTTTTCCAATGGATTCGTGATGTCAGGTACATTCATTTTTCATATACTTTCACTATCTATCTGAGACACTCAGAAGATGGCTCATCTGTCTAATGTATCAAGTTCTGATACATTGATTCAGTCAAGTTGTGCAAGAATCCCAGAGATGAGGCTATAGATATCTCTATGGGATGAAATTGGTTTTTTATCATTTCCACGGAGAATACTATTCTCTTTTCAGAGTTCCTGTACAACAAATACTTTTGATTTTCTTTCCCCGTCAGCATCTAGAAGTGTCAGCTCTAATGCCAGAGTTTTCCCATCCTTGTTCTTGTATATTTTCTGAACAACAACCCTCTCTCGGTATTTCTCGAACAATTGAAGGGGAATATCTCTGCGAATCACTTCAAATGGATCGATATCATTATCTCAAATGTATGCGTTTGCCTGTTGGTATGTGGTGAGTAGATTATTCAAGACTAAGAGTCTGCCAAATTGATCTAATAGAGCATTCCTACTATTTCCAGCACTTGTTATTCGATGTACTCTTCAGGGAATACCACTCGGTCAGTGGGTAATGTTTGCCAGTACTTTTCTCGCTCATAAAAAAGGATCGACCCATGGTGTTCCATTACTGGAGTTAGAATGTCCCGTTAGAGTCAAGTTAACAGCATAATCGGAATGATCTGTTCTAGGCATAAAAGATAATTTATGATTTTAATCAAAATACATATTTAATTTTTTTTGTCAAACATTTATCATTTTATGTTTTATAAAGTAGTAATTACGTCTATTTCAAGTGAACTAAGTTCATTATATATCTTCTCTTGTACCCATCGGATGAAGTCCGCATCATCCTTCGGAAGGGTGATGAAATACCAGGATCATTTTCCTGCAGAGTAGTGCCAGAGTGTGGATGAGAAGGTAAGTGTAGTGGACATGAGATGAACTTGATTTTCAGAGTGGAATAGGTAATTTTAGTCTCTAACACGCAAATCCATGAGAAAAATTCATTATTTCATCGCGATTCTTATTTCGCTACTGTGGTCATTCCCCGCAATGGCAGAATCATGCCTCGATACCCAAAAGAATCAAATCATCTTCGTGCAATCTACCGACAAGATCACGGGTATTACAACACGGTGAAATATTTCTCCAAGTGGTTCTGAGAAAGAGTGCCTCTCGTATCTAAAGAAGAAGGGTGCAAAAACATGCATTTCCTATCAAGTAGTGGTTCCCAATTATGATGATCGTTTCGGATTATTTATCAAACAAGAACTCTGAGCTCAGGAGCTCATGGAAAAAACACTCTTTCTCTATGACTTCAAGACACAGAAAATCATCAATGTGATGAACCTTGTATCATCAGATATCAAGAGTGCGACGAACTATTGGATGTGGTATTCAAGCTGAGAGGTCTCATACACTGTCTGGACAGGAAATAGTTATAGTACACCGAAGAGCTTTGATCCAAGTATTTTCTCAAAAGCAATTCAATAACTTTTTTTATTCTAATTCTTCCTATACTTCTTCCCCTGTAGCTCCTCTGGAAAATGTTCTTGGGAGCTTTTTTTCTCTTCGAGATTGTGTGCGTATTCATACCCTGCCCCGTATCCAACGGATTTCATCAGTGCTGTCGGAGCATTTCGGAGATGAAGTGGAACACTCAGGTTTCAAAACTCTTGAACGTCACGGTGCATCGCTTGCATCGCCGTATAGATACGGTTGTCCTTCGGGAGGTCGGCGAGGTAGTAGGCAGTATTCATCATCGGGAGTTCACACTCGGGCATCCCCATCTTCTCGCAGATATCATAGGTCGCATTTGCGAGGATCATCGCCTGAGTGTCAGAGACATCCTCAGAAGCAAAATTAATCATCCGTCTCGCGATATATCGAGGATCTTCACCACCTGCGAGCATCCGCCCGATCCAATAGATCGCCGCATCTCAGTCAGAGTCTCTGAGAGACTTGTGCATGGCAGAGATGAGATTGTAGTGCTCTTCCCCATCTTGATCATACATGAGGGACTTCGACCCCGCTTCGAGGATCGATTCTCGACTGAGCTCCCCAGATCATTGGAGTATACAAGCAGTTTCGAGGAGGTTGAGGGTATTACGGAGATCTCATCACCCGAGATGAGCGATGAGGTGTATAGCTCCTTGAGAAGTAGTATGAAGATTCCCCTGTTCCTGTGGTGTCGATCCCCCTGATAGGGGGGATAGAGGGGGGTTTTTCTCGATGAAAAACTTGAGTTTTTCATAGACTCATTCCGCATTTTCACTTACTTCTCTATTCGTGAATCGTATCTCCCTGAGGCCTAATGTTCCAAAGTATTCAGATCGTTGTCTATCATACCCAGATTGATCTATATGGGATTCTCCATCAATCTCTATAACGAGTCCGAGCCGAGCGCTATAAAAATCTACAATATATGCTCCAAGTGGTTTTTGACTTCTGAAGTGAAATGGCTGAAAAAAGTCCTGATGAAGAATCTGGTACCAAAATATTTTTTCTGGTTCATTCATTTCTTTTCTGTTTTCTTTCGCGTATTCAGTTAAATATCGATTGTACTCAAAGAATCATGTTCCTTCTGTTCCTCATTGCTCCGGAATAACCCCCCTTGCGTCCCCCATATCAGGGGGATTTTCGAAGATGATACTCGAATATCGTTCTTGTATTCTTATGATATTCTTCTCGAGAAATTCGAGAATCTCCTCGGGTGTGATCGGATTCAGTACATAGGTTCGACACCGAGAAAGAAGGGCATTGATCACCGTGAAGCTCGGATTCTCCGTCGTTGCTCCGATGAGCGTGATGATCCCCTTCTCGACCCAGGGAAGGAGGACATCTTGTTGTGACTTCGACCAACGGTGGATCTCATCGAGAAAGAGGATCGTCTGACGTCATTCAGAGAAGTTTTTTTGCGCCTTTCCGATAATCTTCACGACATCTTCCTTCTTCGCGAGGACAGCAGAGAGGTGGAAGAACTCTCCATCGAGAGAGTTCGCGATGACACGTGCCAGACTCGTCTTCCCACACCCTGGGGGTCACCAGAGGAGGATCGATGGGAGTCGTCCTGCTTCGATGAACTTCCGTATCGGTTTCCCTACTCCGATCAGGTGCAACTGCCCGACAAGGTCATCGAGCGATTCTGGTCGGAGAAGAGAGGCAAGAGGCGTAATGTCGCGAGAAAAGAGAGATTGCATGAGCTCAAGTATATGTTTTTCTCAGAATTGAGAAAGAAAAAATTCCCCATTTTTCGGAGGAATTTACTTTTTCTTCTGGCGGAGAGAGGGAGATTTACCCCTCTCGTATGTCGTCCCGCTTCGCGGAGACTCGGACTCGGGAATATGGCTCGTCCCGAATATTCGGGACTCCCACACATTCTCATCTCCAAGATGTTTTTTTGATTTTTCTGGCGGAGAGAGGGAGATTCGAACTCCCGTTACCTTGCGGCAAACAGCTTTTCGAGAGCTGCGCGATCAACCACTCTGCCATCTCTCCATGAGAAATCCGCGGAATCCGGATTCAAATACTATTTCATTTTTTACTCTTATTCTCTCTATTCTTAATGCTCAATTCTTATTGCTAACATATGGTGCTCGAGATGGGACTTGAACCCACACGCCCTAAGGGCATACGCATCTGAAACGTACGTGTCTACCATTCCACCACCCGAGCGGGTTTTTCTGAACTATTTGTTTGCGAGCGAATCCGACGCGCAGTATAGAAAAAAGAAGCAAAAAATCAAACTATTCCGCTTTTGGGACTTCTGGAATATCAGTGTCGGTTCTGAGATCATTCCAGAGAATATAGGAGAAGGTGTTTCGATAGAGATTCGTCAGTGTGCCAACGAGGAGTCATATTACCATACCCCCTCAGAGTGATCATGGGGTCATCGCAGCAAGGATTTTCGGGAGAAGCGCAGCCATATCTGTATTCTCATCTCATGACTTCATCGAAGAGAGATCGATACCCGATCATCCTGATCCTATAACTCCTGAGAGAAGACTCGTAAGTGTGTTTCATGTAACAGACAGAATAATACCGAGGACGATCATATTCCCGAGAACATTCCAGAAATTCCCGAATATGAGCGATCCTAATGCTGTGAAATCATCGAGGTGCTGTCATCCTTCGAGGATGAATCATGGTTTGTTGGTGAAGTACTTCGTCGAGAACCAGACGGAGAAGATTCAGAATACGATGGCAAAGAGTCAAAATATAAGACCTACTCCGATGAGTTCACCCGCAAGAGCCGAATAATCCATCGACCCCATCGAGAGTTCGACCATCTGTCGGATATGGTCCTTCAGGAATGGCATACTGATGAGAAAAATGACAAAGAGTACGACGGCAAGAAAACTATAATAATATCCATCGAACCTGAGAGAGCGTCCGAGATAGGTTTTTGCCTCATACAAGAGCTCCATCGGTTGGAATGCGATTCCCTTTTTTCTCACGATGAGATAGCTCGAAATAGTAGCGATATTGCCAGTGATCCAATAGAAGAGTGCAATGAGAACTACGAGGATAAATACTATCAATATCATAAGTATAATATTCCCCGTACCTCATCATCCGATCAGTCCCATGGGAATGAGTACGAGAGGAATGAGAAGTCATATCATCATTCCTCAAACAATGTTGATCCCCAAGAGGATAAGGAACGGTGCGAGGTTCTTCTTCCATTCTGCATTAAAAATTGCCAGGAATGTATCTTGCAGGCGGTCGAGGACATTGCGAGTATCAAAACGAGACATAGTGAAAAACTAATATTAGATATGGAACTATAGTAGAATCTTTTATGAGATAATCAAAAGATTTGCAAAAAAATACTTCATCAGAGAGATGAAGTATTTGAGATTTTAGCAATACTTTTAGCCAAAAAATCCTATTTTTGTATTAATAGGATCTTTTCCATATTGATTTTCTCCAGTTCCCCCTTTTTTGAAAAGAAGGATCAAATATGTAATACCAGAAATTCCATTTATAAAATTACCAATCGTCCTCATTAATTCCACAGGAAGTAGATCTACTCCATATATTGCAAGAATAGATACGAGTGCTGATAGTATTTGAAATCAGAAGACGCCCAAAACAACTTTTTGAATTAACTTTCCATCATTTCCAAAGTCATGACATCTTTTTGTGTAAAGAGCATAGGTTATTTTATAAATAATATATGAAAATGCCACCCCGAGAAGCATAGTAAATGTTAAGAAAACCTGAGGGAAAGATAGTCCTAAAAGAATAATCTGTGGTGAAAATAAGGGGACTAAAATAAAGAATAAAAGCAGAAGAATGAATCATGGTGCCATGATACGTGCAAGAAACTGATAACGTCTAATTCTTCCTTCTGGTTCAATGAGAAAGAATTTCTCCTTCAAGGAATAGTCAACCTGTGACTCAGGAGTATCCATATGAGTAAAATTTATAGAATAAACACTCTTCACTTTATCTCTTTCTTATTTTTTTGTCAAAAACTAGAGCATCGCCTCGATAAATCCCATAAAGAGTGGATGTGGGTGGGTCGGACGGGAGGCGAGTTCTGGATGTGCTTGCGTCGCGATCATATATGGATGATCTCGGAGTTCGACGATCTCTGCGAGGGTCCCATCTGGAGAAGTGGCCGAGACGATGAATCACTGTTCCTCCATCTGAGCTCGATACGCTGGATTGAACTCAAAACGATGTCGGTGTCTCTCTGAGACAGTGAGTGTTTGATTCTCCCGAGGAATGATCGATCCATGCTCAATCTTTGATCGTAGAGAATACTTCACTGACTCAGAATGACGATAGACCTTCTCAGCGAGTGTTCCTGATCGTATCACACATGGATAGGCACCAAGTCGCATATTCCCCCCTTTGGTCGTGAGTCACTTCTGGTGTTCCATGATATGGATGATATTGTTCTTACCTTCAGGATTGAATTCTTCGCTATTGGCATCTTGTATCCCGAGAACGTTTCTCGCGAATTCGATCGCCATGATCTGCGAGCCAAGGCATATTCCGAGATAGGGGACTTTATTCACTCGAGTATATTCTGCAGTCATGATCATCCCCTCCGTTCCTCGATCTCCAAATCCCCCAGGGATACAGATACCGTCGAGTCCTTCAAGGAGCTTGGTTCACTCTCTCTCGATATCTTCTGCCTCGATGAATTTGAGTCGAACTCGTTTCTGGTGAGCAAATCATGCTGCCTTGAGTCCTTCATTGAGTGAGTAGTAGGCATCCTCGAGACCGACATATTTTCCGACCATGCCGATCTTCAGCATTTGTGTCGAACTGTCGATATTCGCGAGGAGGAGCTCCCATTTCGTCAGATCGGGTCGAACAACGGGAAGATGGAGCTCATTTGCAATCTTCTGTCAGAAGGCTTCACGATTGAATGCGAGAGGGACGCGGTAGATCGAGTCGAGGGTCGGAGCGGAGATGACGTGATCTTCTTTCAAACCAGTAGATCGAGCAATCTTCTCGAGCATATCTTCAGGAATATCGGTATCGGCACGGACGATGAGAAAATCAGGGTTGATTCCATAACTCATGAGCGTCCTCACGGAGTGTTGGATCGGTTTCGTCTTCAGTTCCTTGGACGCGAGGAGATATGGAAGGAGGGCGACATGGACAAATATCACATGCTCATGTCCAAGTTCATGCTGGAGCTGACGAGCCGACTCAAGAATATACTCATTCTCCATATCACCAACGGTTCCACCGATTTCGATGATTGAGATATCAGCATCGGCTGACGCTGATCACTCTCTGATTTTCTCCTTCACGAGGTCAGTGAGGTGGGGGACGATTTGAACTGTTCCTCCGAGGTAATCACCACGACGCTCCTTCATGATGATCTCTTCATAGAGTTTGCCGCTCGTGAATGAAGAGAATCGATTCATATCAGTATCGAGAAATCGCTCATAGTGACCGATATCGAGATCCGTCTCGGTCCCATCATTGGTCACATAGACTTCTCCATGCTGGTAGGGGCTCATGGTTCCCGGATCGACATTCAGGTATCCATCGAACTTCTGACAGAAGACATGAAATCCCATACCTTTCATAAGGGCACCGATCGATGCTGCGGCAATTCCTTTTCCGATGCCTGAGAGGACTCCACCGGTGACAAATATGAGTTTCATAGAGAGAGGGTTAGAATTTTTGAGGATTGGAATGTTTGAATATTGGAGTGCTGGAAACTTAGGATGTGAGAAATCGATAGTTTGAGATTTCCGTCATTGCGAACTAGGAAAGTAATCTAGAGTATTCTATATTCCTTTATTGTAATAATAAATACTACAAAAAAAGAGGTCAGTAAAGGCCTCTTTTATTTTTCGATGAACGATGTGTTTGGCACCCATTTCATGGACTCCGATTATAGGGAAAATCGAGAAAAAGCAAATTTTAACTCACTTATTTGACCTCCGAAAATATCCAATGATTGCTTATAGATTTGTTCTTTTTTTAATCAGCTTATCTTAGGTAAGTAGAGAATAGTATAGAAGTATGTTCCATAATCACATTACAAATGGACAAATTATTACCGTGAAAGTATATAATACCTTCCTTGTCATTTTGTAAGTGAATCGAAGAATTCAGGTCGAATTTCCTCAGAAGAAGGGAGGTAATAAGCATTCCCTCAATTAGCATTTTCCATATCTGCTATGAGATAATATCCAGGTAAACCATCTATTTTTGTATATGTACCATATCCATAGGTTGTACCATTCTTACCATCGCAGTATCCTGAAAGGCGTCATGTATTGGGATCATTCGGCACATTTCGTAGAAAGTACTTTTTCAATACATCTACCGGGAGACAGCCCTTCTCCGGAGGAGGATATGATTCTGTATCTGCGTAGTATGTGCTCAGAGCAGTGGATATTTCATAAATATTAGATATTCTTGCTGCATCTCGCGACCGTTTCATATATGCGGTCATCGATGGAAAAAGTGCGGCAGAGAGTATCCCGATACTGGCTATGATAGCAAGAGAGCTTTCTATGAAAAAGAATCCTTTTGTAGATGGTTGTATCATACGGGTGGAGTTATGAGTTGGTAAAGTCGACAGGTGCACTCTCAATAGCCCTGTCAGTATCACGATTCTTTGCAGAGGAAAATGAACTCATATCGAATGGTACTGCTCCTTCTGGGAGATCAATTTTCACATTTTTATCATAGACAATATCAACCATACTCATGAAGTCGATAACTGATGGTGTCTCTGTTCCAGGAAGTATCGTATCGATATGAAAGCCTGTGTATTTTGGCTTCTTGAGAAGTCCAAGGCTTCAGCTTGATATGACTTCTCATTGTGCTCATAGAGTGTATATTCACCGAATCCAATCATCATTTGAGCCAGTCAAGTCAGCATTAACCGTTATCACTGGACTAGAGATATCGAGTTTCAGTGACCTCAGAGTCTGAGCATCGATTCAAACCAACCAATCCATCTTTCCTACAGGAAATTGGATAGTTCCCTTCCAGTCATTTTCAGATATCTTTTTATTTTCAATACGTAGAGTCATGCCTTGGGTACTTCACTGGAAAAGAAAATCCTCTTTTTTAGCTCGTCCGCTATAGTCAATCATATAACTATCTGCCTTTATAAATCCGTCGAAAGTATCATCGACCTTTCGATTGTATTTGAGCGAGAGGAGTTCTCCACTATATGTCCCATCATGTACGACGAATTTTCAATCCAAGAGTGAGATATTCTTTTTTTCGATTTTTCCTGAGATATCCAAGTAGTTCCTTCTTGTATCATCTCCGATTGTGAGAGAGAAGTCACCTGTATGAAGATTTGTTGGCCATTGGACATTCATCGTTCCCCCAGTCTCAGATGGTGGACTCAAATGGATATTGAGCAAGTTTTCATTTTCTCATTTTTTTAGATCAATATGCAGTATCTCAATCTGCTTTTCTTTTTCTGGTGCTTTGAGTGAGTATCGGAATCAGTCTTTTGCTGTCTCATAGAGTGAATCAAGGGAACCAGAAGATGACGTAAGTACAATATGTGTTGATGCTTCTTGGGACACTATCATCACTTGCATAGTTTCAGCTCCTGAAACTCCATCTTCAGAATGTATAGTTCCACTGAGAGAAAAATATGCTGGATCTTTTTTTGAGACTGAGAGATTCCCAGAGAATGAGGATTTTTTCAGCGTTTCGCTGAGTTTGGTCAGAGCCTCTTGTGATAGTCAACTTCCAGAATACCGAAGACTTGCAGCATTTAGGAGACTAATACAGCCAGTAGTAGTAAATGCAACTGGGTATACTCTCTCATCGCCCTGAATCATGCCCGAATTAGTCGATATAAGAAGAGGATTTTTCTCAAGAAGCTCCACAATACCATTTGTACCTGTATCTTGAACTTCTTTCAGAAATGCCATATAGCCTGTCATGAATTGTCGGAGTTCTCAATGATTATTTGGGACATTTTTCAGTGAATCAGTGAGGTCAAATACATACCATTTTCCGATAAATTTTGATGCTTGGGATACTATCTGAGCGGTATCATCACCTGATAAATCAAATTTTTCAAGAAATGTATAGTATGGTCGCATAGACATGCCATCCACTATTACCTTTCCTCGAATATCGAACATATTCGGATGAGAAATCTGTCATGATTGATATTCTTGCACACTGCCAGTCAGGATCATATCAGCTTTCATTTTCTGGTAACTCTCACGAGTAGAATTTGCCTGAAAGAAAATCTTTCCAACTGCAGTATGTGCGAGATCAAAGCCGATCGAAAGCCAAGAGGCGTCATATCAACTTGGGTAGAGCTGACTGTATAATTCCTTCGATATATCGAGATAACTATTATCGATAGTGAGTGTATGACCTATGACTCTCGCATAATCCTTCTCAAACGAAGTATCATCTTGATGAGATGAAAATGAACATGAAGAAAGCTCAAGAATACCAAGAAAAACAAAAAAACAGCGAATGGATTTTTTCATAAGTTTAGAAAATAGAAATACTTGAAAGATTATAGAAAAAAATATTGAGAACGCAAGATGTCAACTCACATCGAGTATAATTTTTAGGATATTGAACACCTTAATGACAATCCAATCATGTATTTCAATACAGTATCTTCTTTTTTCATACTAAAATCCCCCCAAAATTTTCCATTTCTCCCTAGAACCCGAGGCTTAACTGTGCAG
The DNA here is from genome assembly GCA_031423995.1 of Candidatus Altimarinota bacterium. Lineage (GTDB taxonomy): Bacteria > Patescibacteriota > Gracilibacteria > BD1-5 > UBA2023 > STC-74. The sequence goes on from JANPGO010000111.1 coordinate 15,878, forward strand.
AAAGTTGAGGTTTCTGAGTTACTTTCTCGAGATTCCAGTAGATTTTCCTCACTTTTTTCATATAGTCTCCTATGAAGCAGA
>JANPGO010000112.1:0-34892 GCA_031423995.1 Candidatus Altimarinota bacterium
AGACATTGACAATGGTGTGTTTAAGTATGTCGATTTTCATAAAAAAGAGTGTTAATAACTAACACTCTCATTATGCAATACTTGGCTCTGTCAAGGGAAAAATCGAGATAATTCTTGTAGGATTTTGGGGGGATTTTAGTGGTGAGAGTACTTTAGTGAGATAGATACAGAGCCCTATCTAGAAAATGATGAACGGAAAATTAAAAAGACTCCGATTCCCTTTTCAACTATGAAAGAATTGTATAGAAGACTGAAGAATGAACATGACTCTGTCTGAAATAAAACAGAAGCCAACAAGTTTTTCGCAAAGGAGATGGAATATCACATGAAAGCACTCAAGGAAGAGAAAGACTGGAAAAATTATTGGATTGCGCGGCTCCAGAAAGAGATCAGTGATTTTGGGAATGACTGGATCCTTGCTTCTCAATGGTATGGGATCGTTTCGATTTTGTGATTTCTCTTTGCATTGATGGGCACAGTATATTGGTTCAGAATAACATGAGAACTCTGAAGTACGTCTATATATCAGACATTTCTCATGTATATCAATCCTCTTCCAAAAGTTGATGAAGTCACTTCTCTCTGGTATCTCATTGTATCAATTCTGAAGATTCTCATCGTCTATCAGATAATAGTCGCCCTCCGCCGCATCTCCCAGCGTTAATCGATTCCACAATCTATTCTTGCTATGTATGAGCTCTCTTCTTCGGATTGCCCTGAACCAAGTCAAACAAGTGCAGCTAGTATGTCGATGTCATGACCTAATATATCTCAGCTAGGACAACGTGATTTCGAGCTGCAACAATACGATAGTACAGTAGCAAGCATGAGACAATATGGTGCTGTTGTATTATTTGCCCTATCAAATCAAACACAACAAGGCTAACATTCATATAACCAGATAGTATTTATCTAAATATCCCTGCGTGGAATCATGTTTCTCAGCAAAAAACTTGACTTCTCTTTCCTTTCCCATAGAATCCGCGGGAAATTTCTTACCACTTTTTCCATTCCTATGATCTGCTACTCAATACGCAAAGAAGGTGAATCGAGCGAAAAGCTCCTGATGCGCTACAAGAAGTCATTCTTCCAGACTCGTACAGCGAACAAGCTCAAGGGTGAACAGAACCATACTCGAGATCTTTCAAAGCGAAAGGTACGCGAGCAGGCAATTATTCGTGAATATTACCGAGCACTTTCGAAGAAAGTATAAGCATACATTTTGTATACAAGAATACACTTCAACATCGAGATCCACTCGATGTTTTTTTGTGCTTTTGATCATTATTTATAAATATTAAAAATAAATTTGCAATTTCTGAAAAATATCTACTATACAGATCAGTACTTGCTTATTTTATTTTTTGTAGTATGAAAGATATTTACCGCCGCCGTCTATCTCTCGTTCTCTCTCTGGTATTAGTCCTGAATGAGATGCTTTCTCCCCTCTTTATCTGGGCAGAAGAGAGTACTGAGAGTGGAGCCACTTCTCAGGTTATCTCAGGAAAAACGATCATGACTGAGGATACTGGCAGTGTTCTTCCTCCTCCGATCGACTCAAGTCTCACGGGATCATCTGAGACATCGAGCGGGACGTATGAAGGATACGCTACATGAAGTATTGATGCTGACTGATCCTGACAAATCTCGAGTGGATCAATCATTCTGGATGAACAAACAGGATCTATAGGATCTGGATCGACACTTTCTGGGGGAATCATGGAGTCATCGGGAATGCTCGATGCCACTGGTAGCTCTCAGAGTGGTGAAGTTCTTCCCGTCCCGACTCAGCCAGAAGAGGATATGAGTACTCAGTTGATCGAATCACTGACGGAATCAATGCATCCCGAGCGAGAAATCCTTATCGAATTCAAGCAAGATACACCGAATGTGAGTACTCCATCAGGATCGAGTGTGCTGACAGAGATCGAACAGGAACAAGATGTGAGTATCGTCGATATTATTCCTAATGGGAATATCGCGGTCGCACGTATTGCACCATCACCATCGCTTGCAATTGCTTCGATTTCTGATGGAGCGAGCTATGTCGGCACGATCGAGACAGAACAGACAAAACAAGACGTCATGGATACACTTCGAGATGATCCTCGCATTACCTCAGTTCAGCCAAACTATGTCTATGAGCTCTCGAGTACAGAGAGTACATTTGGGATACTTAACACTGAACCGAGTATTGCATATGTATCTGACATACTCTCTGGGGCACCGCAGTCAGTGAGTGGAATCAATACTGGGATTATCGTCGGAGTACTCGACACAGGTATTGCCTACAACCATCCTGAACTCATCGACAAGATGTGGAACGGGACGAACTGTCTCTCTGATACGGGTGGAACACTCGGAGGATGTATCCATGGATATGATTTTGGTGAAGGCGATCCTGATCCGACAGAATGAGATATGTTCCGTGGGCATGGAACGCATGTTGCGGGGATTATCGAGCGGACGATAGCATCAGGAATCGCATCATGATCGACTGTTCCTCGTGTACAACTCATGGCACTCAAGGTCTATGGACATAAGATTAATGCCCAAACCTCGACGATCATCAAGGCGATCAATTTCGCGAAGTATAATGGAGCGAAAGTCCTCAGCGTGAGCTTCGGGTCACTCCAGTGACACCCTCAAAGTAATTTTGATTTTGATATGCTCACCTATAATGCGATCCGTGATTTTCCATGACTCTTCATTGCAGCTGCAGGGAATAATGGTCGCAATATTGATTATGATAAATTCTTCCCCGCAGGATTTGCAACCGATACCTCTGTGTCTGGAGCTACCATAGTAGGAAATATGCGAGTCTACTCTGGATCCATCACGATCCCATGACTTCCAAATATGCTCTCTATTGGGGCCATCAATGGAAGCGGAGCTCTTGTATCTTTCTCGAACTATGGGACTGGATGAGTGCATATCGCTGCTCCTGGTGTCTGAATCTACAGTACCTATACGAGTGCTGTCAATTCGAGAAATGATACGGTTTCGGGAGTAAATGGATGGACAATAGAAAATGCTTCCAATAGTTGAATTTTCCAATCCAATAGTGGTGAGACTCGAATCTTCACTGATAGGGCATGATTCATAGGAAGTGGCGTTGCTTATTCCAAAAATGAGACTGCATATCTTTCAAAATCATTTTCAGGAATGACAGGAGCGAAGCATATGTTTTTGCAAGTACCAGTGTGGTGTAATACTCCATATAGTTGACTTTCTCAAAAGGATTCTCTTACCATCGAATACAGTACTGGCTGAGTATTTGCTCGACTCAAGAGACTTGATAAACTCATTCTCTTTGGTGAACAAGATGCAAAAGAAAGCTTTGCCTATGGACATACTGGAACGCTCGCCACCGTGACAACAGAAATATTTGATGTCGGACCTGCATATACTATTCGATTCTGATGGTATACTGATGGAATCGATGAATTCGATGGAACAACGGGAAAACCTTTTGTCGGTTGCTATATCGAGTGAGGTTCAGGTATGACTACCACGTATTATGATGATGGTGAGTTAGGTCAGTACACCCGCCTTTCATGAACCTCTATGGCAACACCGCATGTCAGTGGTATTGCAGCTCTGGCATGGAGCCTGTATCCGAACCGCTCTCGAGAGGAGATCCGTAGTGCGATCCTCAATTGAGGAGATCCTGATCCAACCCTCGTGAACACGATGATATCTGGAAAACGTGCGAACATAGAGAAAACACTTGAAACCCTTGCATCAAGTTCTGGAAGTACTCCAGGAAGTTGATCATGAGTATCAGTGGGAACGATCACTGCGCACTCAGTAAGTATCATCCGTGGAAATACCGCACATATCATGATCACTACTATTGGAAGTGGCACGGTAGGACTCTCACTCTGGAAAACTGCAAATGCAACTGGATGAGTAATCATGCCTTCGCTGAGTACGGTAGGCTCTACCACCACTGCAGATATTCCACATCTGGATTTCGCGACAGAATATACCTTCCATATTAGCTTCTGTAGTGGATGAGTCTGTGATAGAAATGGTGCGACGGGATCATTCATCACCCCTGCGGGAATTTCGCTCGCTTTCTCAGGAACTGCAACAGGAAGCACGAGTACCTATATTGAGGGATCGAGTACATCCGGATACACCGCTCCTGGAACTGGGGTCAAGAAAATAATCCTCATGAATACAGGAACACTGAGTTCCTACGAGATCGATCTTTGATCGACCTCTCTGAGTGCATCAGGATCGTGGGATGGATTTCTCCTCCCACCAGTTCTCTCGATGGGATCAATGAACATCAATACTTCAAGTGGCGCTGTCACAGCACTCAGAATAGAGAATCTCGGGAATCCGAATGTATCACTCACACTTTCTGGATGAGTCGCGCGAGTACGACTGCCAATCTTTGGTGGGAATAATGGCACAGTTCTCCAGATCTATCGTGCCAATTCCAGTGATGAAACCTATGCCCTCATCGGATCATGTACCGTTACATGAAGTGTCTGTGAATTCATGACGGATCACTTCTCATCCTTTGCACTCGTCCTCCCAAGTCAGGGACCAGGTTGAGGAGGAGGATCGGGCTCAGGGGGATCAAATACTGGATCAACGAATTCTGGTTCGACAAATACCTGAAGCACGAACACCTGATCAACCAATACGGGAAGTACCAATACTGGAAGTACCAATTCTGGCTCAGTGAGTACATGAAGTACCAACACGGGTAGTGTATGATGATCACCTATTGGATATATTTCTGGTCCTGGTGGCTGAGGTGGCTGAGGAAGTTTGAGTCCGCTTATATCATTTTTTCCACAAGCTACCAGACCGTTCATCCAAACGGTTGAGAAATCTTCCCTCGAAATACGTTCTCTTCTCGACTATCATAATCAGGGATGAATTCTCTCATGGGTACATGGACTCCTCATGACAGAGTGAGTCGAGCGAGCATGATCTATTATCAAGAATGAGGTCGAGACGGCACACTCTCGTATCGGAAAGATCGTCCGCTATGATATCCTTCTTATCTATGCACAACACCGTGTGCACGATCTCTCACTGAGCAAGGGTATCGGCTATGTCAGACTGAAGCTCATTCTCCAACAAAGAAGAAATGAACTTATACAACTCGCTCTCAATAATTAGGAGTTCTCTCTAAAAAATAATCCGCATTCGCGGATTATTTTTTCTCACATTCAACACGACCGATCACATTATCATCAACACGAGTAACTCGGATGATTATCTTTCCCATGGGACCTGCAAAGAATATTTCTCCTCCATTCTGAGGAAATTCCTCTGTCTCAGCCATGATAACATAGGAGAGTGGTTCACCCATATACTCTTCGGGAATTCCGTAATCTTCTCGTGAGATATCATATTCCTCGATGATATCATCCATGAGGACCGTTCCGACTGCTTCGATTTTTCCATTCTTTAGTTTCTTGAGATAGATTTCTTCCTTGTCCTTCTCATCCTTGATATCTCCGAAGACTTCCTCGAGGACATCCTCCATTGTGACGACTCCTGCTGTTCCTCCATGCTCATCAAGGACGAGAGCAATATGTCGACGTGACTTTTGGAACTTCTCGAAGAGGTCATCGAGTGGCTGCGTCAGGGGAACTTTCATGATTTTCTCGAGATTGAGATCTCGGAGTTTCGCATGTCCATGTTTCTCACGTTGGAGCTTGAACGCTTCACGAAACGTGATGACATAGTCGACATCATCGGTTGTTTCTCCACAGACAGGAAGACGAGAACGAGATGTATTCATGAGCACTTCGCATGCCTGATCGACCGTCATATCGAGATCGACGAATTCGACATGCACTCGGGGCGTCATGACGGAGTCAGCCGTCATATCTGAGAGTGTGAGCAGATTCTTGATCTGTCGACGCTCATCGTCTTCCACAGCCCCTCCCTCATGAGACATATCAATAAAAGCATCCAGTTCTTCGCCACTGATTTTCTTATTGTGCATTTCGAGATGATTCCCTGTAACAACTGAAACCAACTTGATGAAACCCTCTACCAGAATTGTAATCGGTCGAAAAAGGATAAATATCCACCGATAGAGCGGGGCGACGAGGAGCGCTATACGATCTGGGATAGTGATTCCAAGTATCTTTGGAGCTATTTCTCAGAAAAATAAAATAATAAAAAACGCAAGTACTTCAAGTCAGATTAACACCTGATCATGTGAATATATGGTACCTTGCGAAATTCTAACTGCAAGTATCGTCCCAACGGAAGATGCTCAAAAAGTTGTAAGTGTTGTTCCGATAAGATTCGTCACAAGGAGTGCTTCTCCTTTCTTTCGGAGAAGGGAAAGTGACTGAGCTCAGAATCGTTTTTGCTTGAGAAATGCCTGGATTTTGTGTTCACTGATGGAAAGGAGTGGGAATTCTGTTCCTGCAAAGAATGAGAGAAGTGCGAGGAGGAGGCAGAACGTCAGGAACAAGGGAAATGTTTCCAAGGGTGTGAATTAAAAAGTATTCAAGAAATCCTATTCAACCATGGGTTCAGAAGAATACTGGGAAATGGGATTTTGGTAAGTATAGCAGGTATTTTCTATTACGTCGAATATTCTATTCAGACTTGTGTACTCTGATGGTGCCCCCGACAAGAATCGAACTTGTGTCTAAGCCTTAGGAGTGCCTTGTTCTTCCACTAAACTACGGGGACATGAGCATGAGAAAAGCCGAAAATACTACACAATCTCTGTCGCGAGAGGCATGAGGGATTGTATAGAAATATCGAGCATTTGCAAATGGGTTTGCAGGAGTCAATTTTTTGACTAGAATACGCCCACTATACTTTCACAATACCTATGGAAAAATCCGTTACCGAAAAAACACAGATCAAAAAAATGCGCAACCGGAAGGAGGTTGTTATTGAGTCAATGGATGAGGATAAGATCGAGCGAGTCGAGGGACTTATCGATGCCGTCGAGGCAGCATGACTCGAAGAATTCATGGAGTATATTCGATCTCCATGGAAGATGCTCTGGCCCAATTTTGTCGCTTGAATTGCGCGAGGATTCTGAGCCCTCGTCGGAGCAACGATCGTGATCGCACTCGTCGGATGGATCCTCTCCACGATCATTGACCTCCCTCTCATCGGGAAGAAACTCGAACCCTACGTAGAAAAGGTACAATCAGAATTCTCAAGGTTCACTGAAGCAACAAACTATCGTCCCCACTTCGAGCGGATCGAGGAGACGCTGAATGCGATCGACCGAAAGATCGGAGAACAGAACACTCGACTGAATAAGATGGGAAGTGGAACTGTAGTCAAATAATCTTTCTCGAACATGAAGATAGGATTTTTCTGAACACCTTCCCTTGCTTCTCGAGTCCTCGAAGATCTCCTCAGAGCTGATGGGATCGAAATCGCTTTTGTGGTAACCAATCCTGATAAGCCCGTCGGTCGAGAACAGGTACTCACACCGAGTCCAGTGAAGTCACTCGCACTCAAGAACAATATTGATACCTATACTCCTGGGAGGATACGAGAGAATATCGAATTTCTGCAGAAAATTGCAACCTATCAGTGTGATTATTTCGTCGTCGTCGCCTATGGGAAGATCCTTCCCAAAGCCCTCCTCGAACTCCCGAAAAAAATGTGTATCAATATTCATGGCTCGATCCTCCCGAAGTACCGTGGAGCCTCACCGATTCAGGCAGCACTGCTCGCATGAGAAAAATGGACAGGAGTGACGATCATGCAGATGAGCGAAGGAATGGATGAAGGGGATATCCTCAAGATCAGAGAGATCCCGATCGATACTCGAGAGACCAGTGGAACACTCTTTGACAAGTTCTCAGTTATATCTGGAAGAGCACTGATCGATACGCTCCATGAACTCGAGATGGGAGGTATCACTCCACTTCCGCAGAATAACAGTGAAGCAACCTACTGTAAGAAGATCGAAAAAGAAGATGGACTCATCGACTGGTCGAAATCAGCTGATACGATATATCATATGTGGCAAGGATATACTCCATGGCCAGGTATCTATACGATGCATGAAGGGAAACGCTTGTTGCTTGAGAAGGTTTCGTTGCTCCGTCATCGCGAGGAACAAAGTGACGTGGCGATCCAGGATTCTGCCGTTCAGAGCATGGATTGCTTCGTGCCTCGCAATGACGGAATAGTAGGACAAGTCATCCAGTGTGATGATGGGAGTATCGGTATCATTTGTGGTGAGTGAATCTTGACACTTGACCAAGTAAAGCTAGAATGAAAAAAATCTCAATCTATTCGAGATTTTGTGAATGGGAATAATATTATAGATACTCAACTATAGAATCGGAAATCCTTTGTCATGCCGTAGGCATCCCTTTCAAAATCATCTTACGATGTCAGAGCATCAATTCTTCACGTACATTATGGCAAGTGATTCAGGAACCCTCTATATCGGTATGACCAATAATCTCATAAGAAGAGTATCCGAGCATAAGGAATGAAAAATAGAATGATTCTCGAAAAAGTACAAATGTACTAAGCTTGTTTACTTTGAAGAAACAAAATATGTATATAATGCTATTGAAAGAGAAAAAGAGCTCAAAGACTGGAATAGAGCAAAAAAAGAAGAACTTATAAGAAAATTCAATCCTGAATGGAATGATTTATTGGATAGCTTACTCTCATAAGTACTTTCTAAAGAGATTCCTCCGCTTTGCTCGGAATGACAAAAAAATATCATTCAATTACAAGCTATGCCTACTTTCCTCTCCCACATCATCGTATCAAAACCCTTCAGAGTCAGTCTGACAAGTACACTGCTTATTGAGGTGATTCTCTGGATCGGGCTCAAGTGGGAAATCCTCTACATCGTGAATGTTGCTGTCGGACAATATTTTCTCGCGAGTTATATCAGTATCAGCATGGGTGTTTCGAAGCACTGTGACTATTTTTGCTTTCCTACTACAGCGATGCCATGATACTGCATTATCATTCTCATGATTTTTTTGGTGATATTCCTTGTTACAGCAGGTATCTTTCGTGTGATTCATTTTTTTAAGCAATAAGTATGTCCTCAATTTTCACAAAAATTATCGCCCAGGAAATCCCCTCATACAAACTCTATGAGGATGAATATACGTACGCATTTCTCGATATATTTCCACAGGTTCCAGGTCATACCCTCATCGTGCCAAAGATCGAGGTGGATCATTTTTCTGATGTTCCTGAGCCGTATTATTCAGCGATATTTCAGACAGCAAAGAAACTCTCGAAAGCCCTCGAGAAAGCCACAGGATGTAAAAGAGTTTGTACTGCATTTCTCGGATATCAAGCCCCTCACTGTCACTATCAGCTCCTCCCGACCGAGAGTGAGGCGGATTTTGTCTGGAAATCTGTTTCCCAGGCAGATCCTGAATCACTCAGATCTATGCAGGAAAAAATCATATCATTTCTCTAGATGTACCCTATTCCTTTATCTGAACTACTTGTTGAAGAGAGAAAGTGTCGACAGTGTTCGACTCCTTTTCCGATCACGGATAAGGATATGGATTTCTATTCGAAGGTAAGTCCTGTTTTTCCAGTAAGCCCTCTTTGTAAAGAGGGTGGTTTGTCGGAATGGAATGAAGACAAGACAGGAGATTTTGTTTCTGAAGTTTCAGGAGGAAATCCTCAGTCTTCGCAAGCTCAGACAGCTCCTTTACAAAGGAGCCTACGATACCTTATCCCTCCTCCCACTCTCTGTCCAGACTGCAGGCAACAGAGACGTCTCGCATTTCGTAATGAGAGGAAGCTCTATAAGAGAAAGTGTGATGCCACGGGGAGGGAGATGCTCTCCATGTTTCCTCCCACTTCACCATATATCATATATCATCCGGATGCATGGTATGTTCATGATTGTATCCGGAAAGATGCTGTGCCCTACGATCTACATGATTCTTTCTTTTCTCAGTTTTGAGCACTCCTCAAAGCGACCCCACTCTTATGACTCTCAGTCGCGTATAATAAGAATTGTGACTTTACGAATCAGTGTGGGAATTCAAAGAATTGTTATTATTCTTTTGATGTTGGAATGGTCGAAGATGCACTCTATTGCAATTTTGTCGATGACGCATCATTTCTCATAGACTGTAGTTCCTGTCATGAATCGCATCATTGCTATGGTTGCATCGACACTCTTCGATGTACCGAGAGTTCTTTTTTGTTGCGCTGCAGTGACTGTTCATACTCGACCCAACTGATCGACTGTACTGGTTGTCAGTACTGTAGTGAATGTATCAATCTGACCAATGCAAAATATTGCTACAGAAATCGACAGTATTCGAATGAAGAATGGGAAAATGGTATCACTTCGGATGCGATGAGCTGGGATGAGTTTCTCCAAACGGTCCCGAGAAAAAACCTTACCAACATTGGATCACCAGAGAGCATCTGAGATCATATTGCCTTTTCTCGAAATGCCATCTCCTGCTTCGAGGTCAAGGATGCTGAAAATGTGAAATATATCGATAGATCCCGTATTCTCGAGGATTGCATGGATATCCGATGATTCTGAAATATTCTCCAGATGTCATATGATTCACTTTCAGTCGGGATTAATGCCTACAATGTACTATTTTCTATGCACTGTTGGAGTCATGTGAGGAATCTCATGTATTGTACGTATTGTACTGATGGAACTAAGAATTGTTTTGGTTGTATCGGTCTAAGGTGACAAGAATACTGTATCCTCAATCGTCAATATACCAAAGACGAGTATGAAGCTCTCGTTCCACGAATCATCGAGAAGATGATGGTGACCCCTCTTCGCCAAGGCTTCGAAGGGCAAATGGAATGGGGAGAATTCTTCCCTGCCTCGATGAGTCCATTTGGTTACAATGAGACGGTAGCACAGGAATACTTTCCTATTACCTCACCCCAGCCCTCTCCTAAAGGAGAGGGAGCTTCTGAGACATTCAGAAAAGTATTTGTTCCATCTCCCCTCTCTGGAGGAGAGGGGAGTAAGGGGTGAGGTGGTGCCTGGTTTAACTGGTCAGATTATGAAGCTCCATTTCCTACAGTAGAGAAAGTAATACCTGCATCAAAGCTTCCAGATACAATAGAAGGTATTCCTGACGATATCCTCAATTGGGCAATAGAGTGTGAAGTATCAGGAAAACCATTTCGGATTATCAAGCAAGAACTCGAGTTCTATAGAAAACATGGCATTCCTATCCCTCGAAGACATCCTGATGTACGACACATGGATCGGATGAAGATGAGAAATCCGAGAAAGCTCTTCGAGAGGATGTGTGATTGTGAAAGGTGTGAGGAGAATTTGAAGGAGAAAGGAGTAATACTCGAGGAAGGAGTAGATGCGAGCATGTATGATGAGGATGATGACCATATCAGAAACTTTCCTTTGTCATTCTCGGAACGAGAATCTGACCCAGAGAGATCCTCGGCTATCGCCAAGGATGACAAAAATACTCCAAAGAACGATTTGAGTATATCCAGAGGAATGAACCCCCTGCCTCCTTCGTCGGCATCTCCCCTTCTCAGGGTGGCCTCAGAAAGAAGATGATTACGACCTATGCTCCTGAGAGACAAGAGAGAGTATATTGTGAGGTGTGTTATGAGAGGGAAGTTCTGGTATAAGCTACAGTACTTTTTACTTGATACAATTTTCGTCATTCCTTCGATCCTCTCAAGACAGACTCTGAGTGGAGCGAAGGATATTCTCTGGCGGTTCTCAATCAAGAAATACTTTCATTCGTCTCTAATGATACACTATTCTATTAATATTCTCTTATATATGGATAGAACTTGCTATAATGGGGAGATTTATTAGAATATGGGAAACTCTTCCGGTTCTCGTTCTGAGACATTCTCTTTCTCTACTGATTCATATGTTCACTATTGCTCTCAATACTATCCGCGAACTCGTGAGAAATCGATTTTTCTCACTGATCCTTTTTCTCGGAGCGATCTTCATCCTCATCTCCTTTACGCTCGAGTCCCTTGCCCTCGGTGAGATCAAGCGTATGCTCTATGACTTCGGCCTCTCATTCATCGAGCTCACCGGTCTCGCCGTCATTCTCTTCCTCGGTGGTGGTATGATCGCTCGCGAGATCGAGGGTCGGACAATCTATCTCATGCTCTCGAAGCCGATCGGACGATGGAGTATCATCATCGGGAAATTTCTCGGATTCGCTTTCGTGATGCTCCTCATGGTTGGATTCCAGACGATCATCCTCCTCATCATGCTCTCGCTCCGATCGATTCCACTCGATCCACTCCTTGCTCCAGCCATTCTCGGTATCATCCTGAAGCTCTTCTCACTCCTGGCACTCATTCTCTTTTTCTCAGCATTTGTCTCACCGATGATCGCCATGTTCCTCACGATCGCGAGCTATATGATCGGACATAGTGGCTACCTCCTCCTCGACTACGCCCGACACGATATGTCTCCGATGATGGGCTATATTGGGAAGGGTATCCTCACGTTTTTTCCGAATCTCGAAGCCCTGAATCTGAAAAACTATGTCGCCACTGACGCCTCCATCCATCTCTTAGACTGGATGATGGGATATGGAGCAAACTTCCTCTATATCATCATCGTTCTCACTCTTGGTTCGCTGATTTTTTCTCGGAAATCCTTCGATAATGCATAGTCTTGAATTGAAAATTGTAAATTATTAATTGTAAATTCTTCATGTCCCTTCTCACTGTCCGTGTCTGTACTGGTCGTTCCTGTAGTGAACGATATTCATCATTTATTCAGAAGCGCCTCGAGGGTGATCGCGAATTCTACTGATACGGGGATGATGTCGAGATCGAGTCCTGCATGTGCCAGTGACGATGCAAGGAGTGACCCACTGTCTCATACGACAATGATCTCCATGTTGGTCAGAACCCAGTCAAGGCATCAGAAATCCTCAGAAAAAAAGTGGAAGAAGCGAGGAGGAGATTAAAAAAATAGAAATGAAACTCACTCCCTCAATTCAATCCCCTGATTTTGCATTTGAAAGATTCATCAGAAGAACATTGAGCGATTTACCAGTAGAAGAATATATTCGATTACGTTGGGAAAATGTTTTTAGATCTGATCAACCCAAGAGAAGACCAAGACCAGGAGAAGTTTCCCAAACAATGAGCCGAGATGTGATGGAGACAATTGCCTGAAGAAGATTTCAAGATGTGTTACGGAGAAGAAATAGATTTTAATTTACTTAAATCCCCCTAAAAAGAGAATTCATAGATTGATTAAGATGAAAATTCGGTCGAAACCTTATAGTTCATATTTCATATTTCATAGTTCTTACACATGCCTAAAACCTGATACGTCGCCATCGTCGGTCGACCCAATGCTGGAAAATCGACGCTCCTGAATGCCCTCATCGGAGAAAAAGTCTCAGCCATTTCCCACAGACCTCAGACCACCCAGCGATCCATACCAGGGATCTTCACTGATGAAGATCGAGGCATCCAGATCATATTTCTCGACACTCCGGGAATCCACAACCATGGTGGAGAACAGTTCGGCAGTCAGAAGTCTACCGAGATCAATGAGCGGATCAATAGAGAAGCCTATGCATCCCTCAGGGAAGCAGAAGTCATCCTCCGTCTCCTCGATCCGACTCGTTCCTATGGCGAAGAAGACCAGCGTATCGATGAGCTCCTCGAGCGACTCCCTCAGCCCGTGATCCGCATCGAGACCAAGCAGGATCTCGATACCAAGGGCTATCCTCAGAAGTGAGTCGATCTCAGGATTGATTCCATTGCTCGAACGGGATTCGAGGAACTCATCGACCGAATCGCAGTCCATCTGCCAGAGTGACCATTTCTCTACGATCCTGAATACTATACCGATCAATCGATGGACCTCCGTATTCAGGAGGTGATCCGCGAACAACTCTTCCTCGAGCTCGGTGATGAGATCCCCTATGCCTCCTATGTGGAGATTGCTTCGATCGAAGAGAAAGTATGAGGAGGTAGGAAAGAGGAAAAATGAAGTGCCAAGGAACAATTTGGAAAAACTACGAACCCTTGAGCCCACCAACCTGCCCAACCTCTCCTCTCCATCATTGCCTATATCAATGTCGAAACAGACTCGCAGAAGATCATCGTGATCGGGAAATGAGGAAAAAAAATCTGAGCTATCGGGACGAATTCCCGTCTCATTCTCGAAGAGATTTTCGGAAAGAAGGTCTATCTTGCACTCCGTGTGAAGGTCGACAAGAACTGGAGAAAAAATACGAAAGTCCTCGAAAAACTATTTCCGAAGAAATAATGTCCTACGACCAATTTGCTCGCACATTCTCGAAGAGCCGCGAACATCATCCCTGGCCAGAACTCGACTTCATCATCGAGGATATGATAGAGCAGAGATACACGAGTGTGCTCGATATCGGCTGTGGGAATGGGCGTTTCCTGGAAGAAATTCACAATAGAGAATTCACAATAGAGAATTACCTCGGAATCGATAGTTCGAGAGGGATGATCGAGGAAGCTCAGAGACTCCATCCTGAATATGTTTTCGAGGTCTGTGATATGCTCGATATTCATCTACATTTTCATCATCGCGAGGAACAAGGTGACGTGGCAATTCAGGTTCCAGAAAACCCTGAAACACTAGATTACTTCCTCCGTCGCAATGACGGGAAATCTTTCGACTCCCTCCTCCTCCTCGCCTCCTTCCACCACCTCGAGACGCATGAGACGAGACTCAGTGTCCTCCATGATATGAAGTCACTCCTCAGAGAATGAGGTCGCATCTATATGACGAACTGGAATCTCCGGGATCAGCCTCGCTATACCACGAGTAATCGAGGAGATGGCGACTACGATATCAAGATTGGTGCCTATACTCGATACTATCACGGATTCACCCTCGATGAACTCTCTTCACTTTTTCATGATGCTGGCTATGCAATCATCGAACATCAGATCTTCGAAGGGGGGAGGAATATCGTGAGTATGCTTGAAATATAATATTCAATATGAAGTATATATTGTCAATAAATAATTTGACTTTGCACCATGAATAGTTACTATAAATAAATCCTAATTATATTTATATGGATCAACGATTTGAAAAACTCAAGACTCAACTCGCTCAATGAGACTTAACTGTGGGCGATGGGAATGGCATCACTCAAAAGCTTGCACTTGCATGAAATATTCCAATGCGTGAATGAATAGTAAGAGACAAAAAACTCGGGAATTTCTCCTAGCCCTGGCCGAAGAAGTTACCAATAAATCTGGAGATGGGTTGCAAAAAAGAAGTAAAGTATCTGTGAAAGTGGGCGAGAATACATATTCCGTTGCAAGCCCTGTTATGGAAAAAGATGTCCTTAAGCTGAGTGCTACAGACTTTGATGCACTGCTGCAGAAATTCTTCCCAAATGCAGAAATTCAGGAAGCCCTCCCTGTTGTTGAATGGGAAAAACAAGTCTATCGAATCATAACTGAAGCAAGTAAGGATAATCCTCTAAGAGCTAAGAAACCAGATTGATCCTATTATGTTCCTGAAACTACGGGTATATTCTTTCAAGACAAAGTAAGTACAGCTATCATCTATGCGAAAGTCATGCAAAAAGATGGTTCATATTTCGTTTTCGATGAGCCTAAACCTGATGGTAGAATAATTTATAAATGTGACGCAAAATGAAATCCAGTGTGAATGGTAAAAAAAGCGATCAACGGTGATCTAATCGATAAGAAATGAGAAAATATTTCCTGAGTTCCTTACTCCCCTAAAAGTCCTTTAACAACTGCTAAAAAATAATAATGCTTTGAAAGCCTTCCTCATACTTTTGATCAAACAAAACTACAGCTGCATTAATTTTGTTATGATCGATTGGATCAATACAAGCTTATGTCGCGGAAACTGGAGGATATAAAGACCCTGTAGCTGTTCGAGTCACAGCTGACGACTTGGTTGTCATGTGTCAAGGTAAAGCAGGACAAATATTGGTTCTAAGAGAAGGAAATTTTACATGTCCTCCTGTAGTTCCGCCAGCTCT
This sequence comes from Candidatus Altimarinota bacterium, assembly GCA_031423995.1. GTDB lineage: Bacteria > Patescibacteriota > Gracilibacteria > BD1-5 > UBA2023 > STC-74. Next base: position 15,972 of record JANPGO010000112.1, read on the forward strand.
TAAACTCCCTCTCTCAACTCCTGCATCTGTACCTTCCGCACCAGTTGTAGCAAGTATTCCGAGTGAGCCAGTGATGGGTGCAAGTACACCGTTATCTCTAGATACTCCTCTTTCCCCGATACCGACAATACATGTTTCTTCAACTTGAGCCTCTAGTACTAATATTTCATGATCAATTGCTTGATGATCTTCTGTGCCTATACCAGGTACTTTCCCTATTCCAGCAGACTTCTGAAGACCATCAGACTTTGATCGGGTATGGGATTATAAATGGCATATATGAAGTACTCTTGGCTTGACATTACTCTTAGGTATCGCCTCTTGGAGACACAACTTTAGAGTCAGGGTACCAGTTACCCCTACTCCTCCTCAGCCACCATCTGCTCCTACACCTATACCTGCACAGCCACCACCTCCCACCTGAGCTGAATGAAGAGGTGATACTCTCATTCATCCATTTTTCTGAAAGATCTGAATAATTGATTCTCTCATAGGAAATAATGACTTGGAATGAGCAAAGAAAATGTGTGAAGATACACTCGAAATTGAGACAACAAAATTAGGGAAGATAATACTCTTATTCAAGCTTGCCGAAATCACTTTCAGAAAGCGGGAGAATCATGAAGAGATCATGTCCAAAATCCAAAGTGAAATGAAATCAATCGAGTGAAATTATTGACTGAATATTGATGAAAGTATTCTATGTCTAGAAAGAATACGTTCCACAGGGAAAATAGCATGACTCATAAATATTTTTCTAGGAGTAATAATAACTCAACTGAGAAAAGATCGTTTTGCTAACTACATCTCGACTCCATTTGATATTCCAGAAGAAGGATTGGATATAGTCGGTCTTCTTGGGAAATATGTGGAAACACCTCATAGTATATCAGAAGCGGTTCTAACAAAACTCTATACCACTCTTCTTACTTGAATATTGAGAATATCAGAGTCAACTAAATCACTTGAAGTAGATAGAGCTGGTGCAATTGCATTTGTCAAAAGAATATGCCTATTATACAGAATGTCCCAGGAAGATTGCATCCGTAGAAATACTCAACTTGATCAGCTCGATTCAGCTACATTCGCAGAAATAATATGGCTCATGTTTGAAATGGAGGAAACTGACCTTGTAAAGAGTATACTAGACCGTATATGAGACCTCAATAATCCTGACCTTCAAGGGAATATTGAAACCATGACGATGATTCTTCTTCCTGCAGAAACTCCCTAAATCCTCACCCGCGACCCGAGAGTCCTATGTCTCTACCTTCCCTCCCAGCATTCATCCTCGCCTTCTCAGTAGCATTGCATTCATCCGATGTTGGAGCCACTCCGCATACATGAATCACTCCAGAACCTACACTGAATTCTCTGAGTAGAGACATTATCTGTGAGAGATTCCAGTATATTCTCGGCACCACTCTTCCGGTAGCATCCGCGAGTTCACAACCTCGGACAGTTCCGAAACAGAGAGGAAGGAGTGATGTTCTTGATACGATGCTTCATGAGTGCTGATTTGCCTGGACCTTCGTTCTTGGTCTCTGATGAGAAACCCTCTTGAGGGTCCGCCAGATCATCGAACGGGGGAAGAGAGAATAGTAGTGTATCAATTATTGCTTCAATTTTGCAAGATACCTATTCAGATCATATATTTTTCAAAAAATATTCTTCTCTGGTATGGCAAACCCAGGCTTATCAAGTACTTTCTTGCATACTATGATTCATGGGTGTCAGTTTTCACAGGAAAGATCTCAGCTAATTGTGAGCTGATTGGTACGAGGGTCCCATGTTATTTTTTCGCTACCCAGTCGATCAACATATGCAAAATATCCATCCGATTTTGCATATACTCGAGAGTATGGAGATTCTGGCTGTCAGTCAAAAATGACTTCGATGCCCATATTACTCTGATGAGCACCGAGCAGTTTTTGTATGAGACGATATATCTCTTTCCCAAAGTATGCCAATCTTCATTTGGTTGCAATAAGAGTTTTATACAGCTTGATTTACTTTATGGACTTCCTGGATTTTACTCACTCGTCATACCAAAACCGAATGCTTTATTCCAGAACTCATGATCATACTTCCCTCTTTCTCGCATTCTCGCATAGAATGGAAGTTCCTTGATGTCTTTATCATGAAAGAAATGTCGAAATCCGACTATGGAAAAATCCCAAAGAAATTTTCACTCCTTCCGATCAAAATAACATCATGTCACATACATAACTTTATTCGCGAGTATATAATCTGACATCATTCGTTCTCGGATTTTCATGGGTGAATCGAGTACAACTCGTGATCTTTTGTCTGTTTTCTTGTGATTAACTTGATTTCAGTCTCATACTGTATCTCAAACATCGATTTGGATAGCACTAGTAGTAACTTTTCACTGGGCATCATTCCTTGGGAGCTGTTGTCTGACAAAGTCCATAACTTCCTCAGAGACTGTCGCAGCATCTTCATATAAGTCTGTTTTACCATATCAACGTGCAAATCAAGATATCGATTCATGGTCTCATAAACTATCATCATTTTCTTCTTCAAATGGCCAATGTTCATTTTTTTGCATATGTACAGTATGCTGTAGTTCATGATCTAATCATTCCTTTGCCATAAATAAAGAAAATGCGCCTCATTGGTTCAATCATAGTGTAATATCACCTAATGATGTTGCAAATCATCACATTTCCTTTGCTGGCTTCTCCGAATCTATTATTTTTCTTGATTTATTACCTCTGAATAAATATAGACGATCCACCAAAAATATATGCCGTACTTGTTTGAGATAGCTAGGAGAGTATTTCTCGAACTGAATATATATTTGTTGAGTGAATTCCAAAAGTTGCTTTATTTTTTGATGATCAATCTTTTTAACAAAGTATAAATAATCTGATGCCTTCTGTGAGTGATGTGCCAAATTTGGGAAATCACTCTGCTCAGCTATCTTCACTATTATACCATACTTTTTTCTGATAGATTCTATAACACTATTATACTGTGATTTGAGACGAGAGAGCTCCATATCATCACTTTGTTCTAGCTCGGCAATACCAGGATGAGGTGGCACTACAGGAACAACTGGCTCTGGTGCCTTACTACAAGCTGCAAGAACACTCAGAACCAGAGCGAGGGTAGCAGGTCGCAGTCTCGCATAGACTCATTGTTTCCTCTTCGTTGACTCTCTAATTTCTCCTGTTTCTTTTGTTTCAGTTTGTATATGTGTTTGTCCTATATTTTGAATGGGCATAATTTATGCTCAAAATTTTTGTTTTACTTTTGCGACAGCATTTCTGAGTTCCATAACTCTGAATTCTGTGAGCCAGTCTTTTGGAAGCTTCATATACTTTTTATTATCTTCAATCTGTTGATTGAGTCATTTTGCCTCCTCGATTGCTTGCCTAGTATTGGTACGTACTTGACCAAATATCGTTGGGTTATATGTCTGTGTTGTCTGCCATGTCTGCTCAGTGATAATATTTGAGCGAAAGTACCTATCTCCTGCAAATCATAAAAGTATATCGACTATTTCTTGATGATTCTGCTCTTCGAGCATCTCCTGATCTGAAAGTGAATTAAGTCACTGTATACGACCGAGTACCGTTGTATCACGTGTAATTCATGATTGTTGCACCATGAGGAGTTTTGACCTCAGTGTCCGTGCTGTTTCTGCGATAAGCCGTCATTCTGCGTCGTAGAAATCTGTTTCAGTTTTCCCGTTGGTGAGCTGTATAATACGTGATCAGAATTCTCGGTTCTGCGCAGCATAGTATCAGAACATATCTCCCGATGTATCGAGAAATGATACGACAGGATAGAGTGAGTCAGTATTGTTTGCTCGTGCTGCTTGGAGTTCTGCACGGGCAGTAGGCTTCTGGGTAAAAAGCTGCTTGAGCTCATCTTGCAATCGTACCCATTCTGCCATGAGGCCTTTTTGGGATTCTCATGTGAGCCTCCTCTGTGTCATATTAGCAACCCTATTCAGGTCAAGGAGTCACTGAAGATGTTCTCCGACATTCTTCACGACCATACCAGGACCCTGTGTGACCTGGACCGATGCAAGACCTGCAGGGGTCTGAGCAAAGTTTGGTCATGCTGATACCGTAGTAGGATAAGTTGGAGAGGTATTCACACCTTTTCTTGGTAACTTTGGCATGAGTTCTCACATACGTTTCACCCACGCCCAGTTGGTGCGATCTCACCCTGCAGTTGCACCTCTTCCTGTGATATCTGATTTCCATATATCGAGCCCTGTATCCATTTTATTGAGTCTTCTAAGTTCTGGAGCAGCATACTTACCGAAAAATGTGGAAGAAAGAAGCTCTGTTAAACGAGCAGTTTGCGAATTTATTTTTCCTCATTTCCAGTTCACTGCTGACATATGATTGCCGATACTCGCATTTCATCGCTGTGAACCGAGTCCAGCCATCACAATTGTATGTATATCTTCTTCATTGAGAGGATTTCCGCAGACACTTTTCCATACAGGAGTTTGTGTCCAGGCACTGATCTTCCTGATGATATCGAGATATTGCCCCTCTGTTTCTCGTGAGAGGTCTTGATACCGTGCACCAGGAGTATTGAGACTCCTACGAACTGAGTGTACCCGAGCAAAACCTATAGAAAGAAGTATTCCTTCTACGAAAAGTATTCTGAGTACGAGAGCAATAGAATATCCTGTAGAAATAGTTCATTTTGCAGTTAATTCCATAAATCTAGACCATACTCAGAACGGATCGAGGACCGATACTGGGACTCGAGTCTGAGCCAGTGCATCCTTGAGAGCAGATGTATCTGGTGTTGGAGGTTTTGCCTTCGGTGTATATTCTAGAGGACTTTTTGGATAAGCAATATTCGCAGCCTCTGTCATATCTTGCATATATGCATCGATAATGCCGATCGTTTCTCCCATCGCTCAGACAAGTTCATCGATATTTCTAGTTCATTTATCAACATAGTTATCTATTCGCCCCCTGAGAGCATTCACTTCATCTGGATGGAGTTTTTTTGCATTATCGAAGAGGAGATCATTCACTATATGGAAAAACCCTGGATCAATAAGATCGTGGGAAGTGAGGAGATCTTTCACTTCATCAGCACTCACTGTATCGAGATCACTTGCTACACGACCAAAATTATATGCAGCGGAGGCAAGTACCTGAGGACCTGTTGTTGGAGAAGTTCCACTGACTATTGTTACACTATTTCTCTTTTGTATCTCCTTCATTTTTTCTCTTTGCTGTTCCAGGCGAGCATAGAATGCATCTACTTTCGCATGAAGTCCTGGTATCTTATCTACCTGATTGAACTGAATTTCAGATTTCGATTTATATGCTGCCTCTTTCGCTGCTGCATACGGTCAGAATCATCATCGTCATTCCTCATTTTGAGCTAACAATTTTCATTCTTGGATATAGATTGTCCCCGTTTCTCGTGCCTGGCGAGCAATCTCAGCGAACTTGGTACTATCACCAGTCGTTGCTTGGTGAATCACATCCCCCATTGCTTTGACCTGTTCCTGGAGATCATGCCCGATCGTCACTCGACTGAAGCTCCCCGTCATCTCTGTTCAGAGAAGTGCGAGACTCGCAACAGCACAAGCAGCTATTTTTTTCCCGCTCTTTGTACCATTCAGGAGATCAGAGAGGTATGTCTCGAATCCAGTCTTCACGAGGTAGGCGAAAAGGCATGATGTCATGACAGCCCAAGCTTGTCCCGATGCTCCTAGTGCCATCTGGTCTTGTACGATCTGGAGAATAACTCACGTCTTCTTCCCCTTCTCACTGATATCATGTTGTGCTATTGCCTGAAGCAGTGACTCCATGAATTTTGTCTGGAAAAGGTACATGATACTGAACGAGCCTGCAGTTACGAGCGCTTTTGCTCATGAACCTACTTTTCCTGTAGAAAGAATCTGAGAGATCCGTACTCGACTCGAGATGATATTGTTAAGAATACCACCAGCAATATCACTCATTGCGTTTGGGAGATATTTCATGAGTATTTCCCCCTGGGCTTCTCTCCAGCTCTGCATATGCTGTGCAGGGATCGTACTGGAACTCAGATATTCTGGAGATTTGAATGCCTGGACGAGGATACTCGTGAGCTTCTGAATATGTACATTATCATATTCGATGCCACTCTGGAATCCGAGAAGTGCAGCCTGAGCACTATCTCTACGGACTTCCTCTATCCACATGTCGACATCTACTGGAGTAGCAGCATCTGGTGAAAAATGAAGTGGAAAATCCGCTATAACGCTTGTGAAACCATGTTCGAGCTCTTTTCCTTGAGATTCTCGTCAAGTATTGTGTGTATTTGTTGCCATATAAATAGTATAAATATTATGCTTCATCCTTGGTACCGGTTCATCATCAACCCGATGGTTTTCTTACAACATTTCAGGCCCTTACTTCATATCCATTTTTGATTTTCACAGATTTTCACTCCACATTCCATTCCCAACCATCTGGAAGCTTGACGTTTCAGCTCGCATCGAGAGAGAATCAGAGTTGAGAAAGAGAAGTAAGATTTGCAGGTATTCCTGGAATGCTTCGTACACTCTGAAGTATGACTGAACTTCTTGTATCAGTATCAATACTTCATACTGTTTTCTTCGGTTGTTCTTTTGGAGTGAACTTCATATCGAGGCTTAATGCATCACCATTTTTTTTTGGTGTGACGATGAGTGAACCTTCTACTCATCCTACTTTCACACTTAGAAATGGAGGTATTGTTCCTGAATTGATATTAGCTTCAGTGATGCGGATAAACTCCTCAGTTTTTCCAGTTTTCGGATTAGGGATTAGATTCTCGATATAGATAAAAATTGTAGATCACTCGAACCAAAGTTCTTGAGTTTTACTTATAACATTCCCTTCTATGTTGAGTTTTCATTTATATTTCTCGAGTCATGTTGGTACAGTTGTTTGTGTTTTTTCCTTGCTTTGTATTACCTGAAGTGTTGCCTTTGCTTGAGTAATTGTTGAGACGTATTCTGCAGATCACTCAAGAGTTCAATCCACACGAACTTTCACTGAATTACTAGGATCTTTTGTTATATCTCGCAGAAATACGACTCAATCTTTGTTGATTGAGATATAAAAATTGCGTTTTCAAACTGAAAAATCTTTCGTGTGTATGTTTCCATTTTTATCTGGTTTTCCGTTTCCGTAGATTTCCGCTCATGATATTCCGATTTCACTGAGCATAGCGATCACATCTGTTTTTAGTTGCTCTTTTGTTCGCTCAGGAGATTTTGATACTTCTACAGGTGTTTTCACCAATTTTCAATTCTTTACTTCATACCCTGGTGCAAGAACAATATTCCAATTCGTGACATCTTTCTCATTTTCCCACTTGATTCCATCAGGTGGATTTACATCATTTACACCTTTGTCATTTCTTATAGCCTTGAATCATAAATCCTTCAATGTCTGTGTAATTTTTAGTTTTGTAAGGCTTGGTTGAATCTTTGGGGCTTCTGGAATAGTATTGACATCTAGCTCTGGAATTGCTGCGACTGGGGGGACAGTATCGGCAACACCACCGAGTGCGGCAACAAGCTTCTTTACAGTGTTTTCTCCAGGTATTCCATCACCAACAATAGAAGCTCATCATTTATTAGATGATTGAAATGCTCTTATTGCCTTCTGGGTTTCTGATTCTCCTTCTTGTCACTTTCATTTATAGATACCGTCTACATCGAGTGCTGTATTTCCATTTATGAGATTCAGTGCTGTTTGGACTATGGCGATATGAGCAGCTCCATTCTCTACCGTTCCTCATTTATTGAATCATGTAAAATCAAGAGATCTTAATTTAGCAATCACCACATCCTTTTGAAGATTTTTTAGCTCTGCTTTAACATCCTTATTTGGGGCAATATTAAGCCCTTTCCGTACCTGTTCTTTGACCCAAGGTATTTCGAGTCATTTTGGACTATCAGACATATAGATATAATTATAGATATATTACACTATAAAAATATCATAAAATACTATAAAAGTCAAAAGATAATATTGACTTTTATAGTATTTATAACATATAGAAATTATACCAATCACAAATTCTGAATATTTAGCCAGCAACTCCCTTAAGAAAATCCTCGATTGATAGTTGTGCGAGTGTGCTGATATCTCCTCCATTTTCTACAAACTTTGCCTTCGTATTCTTGGATTCCTTTCAGAAGAATTTCTCAAAGAGTGAGAGAATACCACCAGTTTCCTTGTCTGAGATTCAGAATCGTTTTGCAATGTCCATTTTTGGATTTTTCTGATATTCTTTCCATACCTTCTCGAGATCACCATAACTCATCTTTCAGAACTTCTCATTTGAAAAGAGTCATTTCACACTCTTGAGGAGGTCCCCCGGAATCCCTATCTTGTCTGCGAATTTTTCTATCATATCTGTGGATACCCCGATTGCCTTGACTGTTCATGAAAAGAATTCACCCAAACGACCATGAAGTAAAGCATCAAAAAAATCTTTAATCCACGCAATAGGATCAGCTTTGAGTTTATCCCACCATTTCATCGCTTTCTCTGTATGTTGAATTGCCTCACCTGCGGCAATTCCTCAGAGTAGCGTTCATGCTATTGCAGTAGTGGAAGCTCATGTATTACTCAGTTCTCGTGCTTTCTTGACTCTATCTGGAACAAGATGCTCATAGAGCCAATCTCCTGGATGCTCTGCGAACTTCACTTCTCATTTGCGTGCTTGAGGAGATTCAGTTCGAGCTAGAGGAGATCATGTAAATTCTCGATCGAGTCGAGCAAGGATATCTCATTCTTCAGGATCTCCGGAAGCAATCCTTGGAAGTTCAGATCTTAATTCTTCAAGACTCATAGAAGTGAGTCTATCTATTCCGATTCTTTCGACTGCTCGACTCTTCATTCGTCAATATTGATCTGGGGTAAGAGCCTTCTCTGCTTTTTCAAGCAAATCCATAGAAGTGAGTTGTTCTTTCGATCTTTCAGTCATAATATTCGAGTGTTAGGAGCTAAATTACAGAGACCACTCAACTCATTTTTTATTTCATTTTTTGAGAAGTGTAAGAAATTCAGCTTCTCTCTTCCAGTCGAGCATAGTATCGAGTATGATTGAAAAATATTCTCATGACTTCATGGATTTCCCATCAACCTGAATGTTCGTATCATCGTCAAGAATCTTATAAAAGAGTTTCTTTTCCTCCGAGGGAACTCTATTTCTGAGTTCTTGCCTTCAGATTTTCTTGTCCATATTTATATCAGGAGCATAGAGTGACTGACCATTCGTCATACGGGAGTGAATACTTTTCACATACTGTTTTGACCTTTCATCCGCTGAAAGCGATTCGATCATAGCATCAATTCATGATTTACGCAACTCTAAAGCTTTCGTTCGTTCTGTGATAAAAAATGTATCAACCTTCATCATTTCCACACAATTATTCACTATATCATCTATCCCTTTATTTGGTCAATTACTTTTGATGACATTTGGAAGTTCAGCAATAATTCCTTCTATCAGTCGGAGTTTTTCAGCGTTGAACCCTGTACCTGAAGACCCGGATTCTAAAACTGCTTTCAGGTGTTCCTCAAGGAGTTTTTCTTTTCATCATGCTCATTTTACTTTATCTTTATCTGAGAACATCGATTCATCACGAGCATATTTCCCTAGGAGATCGTAGATAGCCCTCTTGAGTCGTGGTCTATATAGATCCACGTACTGATTCCAAGTATCCACATCACGTCCGAGAGCTCATCTCATCCATTCCCATGGGTTTGTACCAAAATTGATCTTATCTTGGAACCAATTAATTTCTGGAATTGTTCAGAAGTATTTTCACTTCCAAAGGGGGATTTCTGTTCTCGGTATACCGAGATCCCATTCCTCTTCATCATTTATCCAACGAGCAAACTTATTCACCTGATGGAGACCATCTGTAATTCCTATTCATGTTACATGACCCAGTGCAGAGTAGCCATCTGTATATTGACTTCCTATAGAGTTACCATTGAAGATCCTCCACCTTGCACGTATTGCATCGAGATATATCTGGGCTACGAGATCTCCTCATACGACCATGGCTCATCACGCAACAAGGGGAAGAACTGTGGCAAGAATTGGACGAAGTACTTTTGGCATTGGAAGTTTAGTGATTTCTTCTGCTATTTTTGTACCTACTTTTGTTCCGTTTACGAATGTTCATACTCCATCCATTGCTGCAATTGCAATTCTATGAGACTTTGCTCAGACTGTAAATAATGCCATCTCGCTTGATCCTTGGAAAAAGGTAAGATAATTGTGATATTTAGAAAAATTCTGGAAAAAAACAGGGAGAAAAAATATATGCATGGCATTCTCTGAGAGAGTTCCTGCAAGAGTGCCAAGTATTTTTCCTGTTGGTATCGCTCATCTTCATATCATATCAAATACTGGTTTTCCTCGGGTGAGAAATTCTGTTTTATATTTTTGGAAATCAATCTCTGGGATTTTTTCATTTCATGGTATTCGGCTCCACTGTTCATAGGTCATAGTACGAATAGCGTCAATTCAATCAAGCACCATTCGTGTGACAACATCAATGAAGGCTTTCTTTCCAGCATCAAACATATACCCACAAGTCTGAAGTATCTTCATAACATTATTTCCGATTGCATCCTTTGTCCCTGTGAATATCTGGTCGAGCTTGACTGCGACCATCTGACCAGTGTCAGTGCGGACCATGATCGACTTGATAGCAAAAAGTGGCTTTTTCGATCACTGAGCAAGTGCTACAACTCATACAGTTCAAGCGCCTGCAGCAGGCATATATTCAAAGACTACTGAACCTCCGAAGTATGACTCACGGTTCATCTCTTCTTGGAGCCTAAGTTCATTCTCACGAGCTGCTTGAATAATAGTCGTTGTGGAGGGTTTTGGGAGTAGAACATCATTCCAATGAGATATGATATTCCAGCGTTCTCTGTGCCCGTCTTTAAATGTCAATTGCAATACTCAACTCGTATCAACACTTGCCGTTGTTATCTTCCATATGTCAAAACCTTTAATTCATAGGATTTGTCTCTGTAGAAGTTGGCGTGTATCATCATATTTTTTTTGAGAAGGTACCGACAAAATAGGCTGTTCAGTTTGTGGATTCTTTGCTAAAAACTGGATATACCCGTCTACAACATCCCAGAGTTTCAGTAAATTCCCTTCCATAGGGTATTCCGATCAATTATTAGAAAGTTTAAGAGATAAGAGTTTTCTCGCGTCAAGTGATGTCTCATTTGTTTCTGCCATAAATACTATATTTAATCTCAAATAATCTAGTGTGTTACTCCCTTCTTGAATACATCTTGGGCAACTCTCGCAATTTTCTCAGTCATACCCTTGAGACTTGGTATCTCTACATCCACACCAGCAATTTTTGTTTTTACTGATACATCAGAAACCTTCAAGGCATTGAGTTTTCATAACATTTTCGGTGTTGCTTCGATCTCTGAACCAATTCTTTTGACATCGATCCATATATCTTTCATTTCTTTAACCTTCGCGCCTTGTGCTGCATCATTCGCTGCAATTTTGTCAAGAATCCCTTCAACGTGCTTTGGAAGACTTCACGGTGTTCAGTTTCACTTCAGTTTCTCAATAGTTCGGGCACTTGGTCTTGGGGCTTCTGAGTACTCTGTTCTGTATGCTCGAGTATTGTCCCTTTGATTTGTCTGAGCTGTTCCTAGTTCTCACTCGAGTTTTGTGAGAGAAGTCTTCAACTTATCGACTTCACGCTGAGCAGCTTCGGCTTCTTGTGTGAATACAGGTGTCTGAGAATCTGCTTGGAATGCTGCATCATTTGGTTGTCCAGTAAGCGGTCACTTTGTATACTTAAAACTTGCCCTATGTCTATTAAGTGTTTGATTTTTTGTTCTAAGATCGTCTTCGGCTATTTTGAGAGTGCCTCAGCCAGTAGCAGGATCTTTAATCTTCTTGATTTTATCATCAATCTCGCCAATCTCAATAGCGAGTTGTTCGATGGCAACTTCTGCTTTTTGCCTCTTCATGAGTTGGTTCTTGATTCATTCCAGACGAGTTCTTTCTGTGATAAGATCTTTGAGCTCTCTTTCTGTCTTACCGTGTTTTATCTCTTGAGCTTGGAGTTCTATGAGTTTAGTTTCGGCATCACCACTTACATCAAATGTTGCACCTCAAATAGAAAATGATGCTACATGTGCCTCAGCGACAGCACTCCTATGTGCTGCCTGTCAAGCAGATAGTCGAGTCGCTTCTCCTGCTCTCCAATCAGCCTTATCTGCTCCACGTGCAAAGAGTCAAGGTTCCTTGGTTTGCCCGAGTACAATACCCCCGAGTTTTTGTTGCCATACTCTCAATTTTGCAGGTTCTACTGGTCTATCGCCAAGAGCAATATACTCCTTCATACGTTGAGTGTATTGTGCATAGGCAGTAGTATTACTGATAGATAATAGTTCTGGTTTGTTCCAATCTCATGGAAGTGGTTTATCATTTGGGATGGGTGCACCACCTGCAGCTATCTGTTCAGCGTTGTATAGAGCATGGAGAATATCACTGGATACTGCCTTATCAAGTCTGTTACCTTCAATGTCAGGTGCACGTGCTGGGACTGCTCATGGAGTTGCAGCTGGTTGGACTCATGGTGCCTGTGCAGGAACTGCTCATAGAGTGGCAGGTGCAGCAGATCTCGCTCAACGTACTCATCATGCAATTGCTCCTACAGTTGTACCAACACCCGTAGGTATCGGGGTCATGAGATCAATCGCAAGTCATGCTGCAGCACCTTTCACTGCTCATCGTACAAGACCACTCGCTTTACCTCTATTCACTGCCTCTGTAGCTCATGATTGTACCAGTCAAACTCATTTTCATGCAACAGAGCCAATAGCGGAAGCAACTAACTCGCCAGTATGTCAAAGTGCACGTTTTAGTACCCATTTTGTTCATACAAAGACTAATATTCAACCAACAAACAATGCTCATGCTGTTCATGCAGCAGTTAATACTGCTCCTTTTATCAGCTTCTCAGTGTATGTCTCGATAATTCACGCCTGATTTTTTGGATCATCAAGTGCTGTATCCAGAGCTTGTAGCATCTCTAGAATATGTTTTCTTTTTGCTTCCACTGATCAGTCAAACTCAGTACGCTCACTCCAGAAAGACCATCTTCCAGACTTGTTAGTTCATCATGTATTGAGATTACTGGTATTTTTTCCAGATTCTTGTTCAAGCCAATCTACAAAATCTAGAGCTCATGTTCTAGAAGCATAAAGTATATCTTTCGCATCATTTGGAGAAGAAACCTCATATCATGGTATCTTCCCTAAAACCATATTTATAACCGAGAGGTATTCCTTGCTCCCGAATTTTGAATTAATAGAAATTCGTACTTTATCAGCAGCTTTCTTAATATCTGCTGGTATTTTTGACTCTTTATCATTTCATCAATCTCTTTCTCCTCATGAATCCGCATCTTCTCACACTCATCAATCTCTCTGTCCAGCTTGATCAGACTCGCCTTTTGATACCTCATCCAGAAGTTGTGAGAGTTCAGCACTCGTCACTCATTCTATTTTAGAGGTTTTATCTTCGATAGCAGTTTTTAGTCTTTGAAGTTCCTGACGGGCAGCAGGAGTGTCGATACGACTCGCATCGAGTTTGTTATCTGGTGATTTGGCAGCGAGATTAGAATATCCCTCATATGAGAGTTTATCAGAGTTGATAGGTACTTCTTTAGCCATAAATGTGAATTAGAGATAAATATATTTTTATTTTATAGAGTCGATCAGATCCTTGAGTGTACTATTTTGGTTATCCATAACTGTCTTGTGTTTATCCATGAATGCTTTCTGTTCTTTTTCTCATTTCTTCATGTTATTTTGAGCATCTACGGTACGCATATCTGCACCAAGATAGACACGGAGTACTCTCTTGAGCATGAGTCAATTAAGGTGATTTTTTCATGCTTTATCAAAAATGACATCATCAGAAAATATAGACGCTTTATAGTCTGACGGATTTATAAGTTCAGATATCTTTCGACCCTGGAGCTCAGTATTTATGAACGCTACATAATCAGAAATATCAGCGGTTTCAACTCATTTTTTTTGTGCATTCGATTTTCTCAATGTCTCAACCATATTGGAGAGTTCTGGATACTTCTCTACACGTTCGGTGGCTGCAAGTCGGGGTCCTGCTATTCAGGACTTATCTATTCATTTTGCTGGCGGTACATTTTCGGGCAGAGTTTTTTGTGGTGTTGTAGTTGTTACCTTCTCCTGTATTTTCTGAATTGCTGCCTTTGCTTCATCGAGTGTTTTGACAAAGTCAGCGGACGAATCAGTAGATCAGTCTAGACGAACTCTTTTCGGGGATTTTGGGTTTGTTGTTACATCTTTCAGAGAAATGATTCAATCCTTATCAATTCAGATATAAAATATACGTTTTCAAACTGAAAAATCTTTCGTGTATATATTTCCATTTTTATCTGGTTTTCCGTTTCCGTAGATTTCCGCTCATGATATACCAATCTCCTGCAACATAGAGATTATACCTTTTTTTGGATCTTCTTGTGTTTTTAGAGGATCAATCAATCCCCATTCTTTTAAAACGTTATATCAAACAAAACCTCATAACAGTCCAAGTAAAGTCTTCATAAATCAAAATTTCCAAATCGAGCCTATCACTATTCCGAGTGAGGTCCACGGATACTTAGTAATAGCCTTCATAGGATTATCGAGAAATGAATTCCAGTCAAGCTTCTCATTTGCATCTGCCATACGCTTCTTTTCAGATTGAATTCCACCACCGCTCACTGTATTGACTTTCGCCTGAACTGCAGCGTACTGTGGAGATACGATCAGTTCCTTTGATTGTTCACAGATTTTTGCATACCGTTCAGCATCCAGAACGAGATTGTATCATGAGTACCCGCCATTCACATAAGAGATGAGGAATGCCTTCTCATCAGGTGTTCCAGATGATTTATTGATAAGCTGAACTTTTTGTTCTGGTGTTCATTTCTTGAGATCGATATTGAGAGTCGCTGCGAGGAACTGCACATAGGCTTCTGTAGAGATATTTTTCAGATTCACCTTCTGTATATCGAGATACATTCCGAAACTTCCTGTTCCGACCAATATCGCTCGTTGGACCTCTGCAGTGCTCATCTTTCCTGCCTGAATATACGCCATCATAGTAGCTGCTAGTATTTCAGCGTTCTTCTGATCAGCTGTATTCTGGAGTACGACTTTTCATCCCTGAAGGGTCATGATATACCCAGCGGTTGCAAGTCGAGACCAGAGGTATGATACTATCACAGCACGAGCATCAGGATTCTTTTTCTCACCATCGAGGGCATCGAGAACTTTTCTGATCGAATCGACTGTTACTGGGCTTCATGCTTCTCTTTCGAGACGACTTTTGAGAGTAATAAGTACCATAGAATCCACTTCTCAGGCTCATTCTACAGAAATAACCTTTGGAACATCTTTGAATGCTACTCGAATGAGGTTTCATCGATCAGCATTGTCTGTTTCTCTGTTTCCAGTAATTACCTTCAGGGCTGTAATAAGACCTTCATATTCCTGTTTGGAGAGCGTTCTTGGTCCTCAAAAGCCCTTTACAAAAGAATCGACTTGAGATAAGTACTTTTCAGGGAATGAAACACCTTTTTGTTCAAGAGCATCTTTTAATTCATCTATGGTTGCAAATGAGAAAGTCTCACCAACCTCTGAAATCAGTTTTCACATAGTAATCTGCCTGAGAAGGTTTTGTTGTTCATAGCGTGTATTGGCAGCATCAAGTTTTTTTGCGAGCTCAGGAATATTCTCTTTATTAATTGTAATTTTCCCAAATGGTGATTTTACTCAAGAAGTACCAATCAATCTAGTTACTTGGTCATTATTCCAGCCATTTTCTCTGAGAATCTTTTGTAGTTCGTCAAGACTGGTAAATTCATAACTATTAACCTCTGGATTTGACATAGAATAACTATTAGAAAATACTTTTACCCCTCCACCCTACCATATTCCCGATTTTTTCGCAAATATTTGATACGGTTTTCGAGGTTCTTGCGCGAATTATAGGAATTTCGACTCAGAAATCAAATTATTCCGTATATTTTATTGGAGTCAATACAATTCCTTTTTTGGTGAAAATGGTAAAACTTTTCGAGATTGGATAACACGTAAAATTATGCAAAAATCAAATTTTCTATGTACTCAAATATATACCAATAATCTGGATACAATACGTTCCCAATGCCCTCTATCCCAACTCACATCGAGCAACTCGCAACTCCTTTTGACATTCACCCCATTTTCCATATTATTCCCGCGAAATTTGAAACTATTATTGAAACTTTTCAGGGTAACTGGATTGCTTCGTGCCTCGCAATGTCGAAAAAGTTGTGAAGTGGTTCCAAAAATTTTTAATTGTGAATTTTTAATTGTTAATTATTTTTTATGGCTATCTCCAAGGATCTGAAAAATATCCGAAACTTTGGTATCTGTGCACATATCGATGCAGGAAAGACGACAACGTCTGAGCGTGTCCTCTTCTATACTGGTATCAATCACAAGATCGGTGAAGTACACGATGGTGGTGCGACTATGGACTGGATGGAGCAGGAGAAGGAGCGTGGTATCACGATCACCTCCGCAGCAACGACAACCTCATGGAGGGGAGTCCAACTCAATCTGATCGATACTCCAGGACACGTCGACTTCACGATCGAAGTGGAGCGTTCGATGCGTGTGCTCGATGGTGCTGTTGCGGTATTCGACTCTTCACAAGGAGTTGAGCCTCAGTCTGAGACCGTCTGGAAGCAGGCTGATAAATATGGAGTGCCTCGTATCGCCTTCGCCAATAAGATGGA
This sequence comes from Candidatus Altimarinota bacterium, assembly GCA_031423995.1. Taxonomy (GTDB): domain Bacteria; phylum Patescibacteriota; class Gracilibacteria; order BD1-5; family UBA2023; genus STC-74. Next base: position 32,845 of record JANPGO010000112.1, read on the forward strand.
CAAAACAGGAGGCAACTTCATGATGACCTACGAGTCGATCGTGAAGCGTCTTGCGGGAAACAAGGTGATTCCTATTCAGCTTCCTATCGGACAGGAGAATGATTTTACTGGAATCGTGAACCTCATCAACATGAAGGCCTACCGATTCGAAGGAAAGATGGGCGAAGTCGTCGTCGAATTCGACATCCCAGCAGATATGCAAGCTCAGGCAGATGAGTGGCATGCAAAGCTCGTCGAAAAGGCAGCAGAACAAGACGATGATCTCATGAACAAGTTCTTCGAAAATGGTACCCTCACGGAAGCTGAGATCAAGCAAGGTATTCGAAAAGGAGTTATCTCTGATGCTGTCTACCCACTCCTCTGTTGATCTGCCCTTATGAATAAGGGAGTCCAACTCGTCCTCGATGCTGTTGTCGACTTCCTCCCGTCTCCCCTCGATATCAACGAAGGAACGATCACAGGAACTGATGTCGATGATGCAGAGAAAAAGATCACTCTCAAGCAAGATCCGAATGAGTCACTTGGAGCCATCGCCTTCAAGATCATGACTGATCCATTCGTCGGACGTATCACCTTCGTTCGTGTCTATTCTGGAATCCTCAAGTCTGGATCCTATGTCCTGAACTCCGTCAGCGGGGAGAGGGAACGTATCGGTCGCCTTCTCCAGATGCATGCGAACAACCGTACGGAGATCGAGGAGATCCCCGCTGGAAATATCGGTGCCGTCATCGGACTCAAGGATACTCGAACCGGAGATACTCTCTGTGATGAAGCAAAGCCGATCGTTCTCGAACGCATGGTCTTCCCAGAACCGGTTATCTCTATTTCTGTAGAACCAAAAACAAAAGCGGATCAGGAGAAGATGGGTATGGCACTCAATAAGCTTGCGGAAGAGGATCCATCATTCCGTGTCAGCTCCAATGCTGAAACGGGTCAGACGATCATGGCAGGTATGGGTGAACTCCACCTCGAAATCCTCGTCGATCGTATGAAGCGTGAATTCAAGGTCGAGGCAAATGTCGGTGCTCCACAGGTTGCCTACCGTGAGACGATCAATCAAACCGTCGTTGATGAGCGTGGTGTCCACAAGAAGCAATCAGGAGGTCGCGGACAATTTGGTGATGTCACTATTACCTTCGAACCGATCACTCCAGAAATGCGAGCTGCAGATCCAGAAGGACTCAAGAGCGAAACCGTCTTCGTGAACAAAATTGTCGGATGAGTCGTCCCTCGTGAATTCATCCCTGGAGTCGAAAAAGGTCTTCTCACCGCCTATACTCGAGGTATCATCGCTGGATATCCGATCGTCGATGTGAAGGCAACACTCACATTCGGTTCTTACCATGATGTGGATTCCAATGAACTTGCCTTCCGTATGGCAGCGATCAAGGCATTCCGCCAGGCATCGAAAAAGGCTCGTCCAGTCCTCCTCGAACCGATCATGCTCGTCGAAGTCAATACTCCAGAAGAATATATGGGTGACGTTCTCGGAAACCTGAATTCGAAGCGTGGTCAGATTATCGAAATGACAGAACGTGGTATGGCGAAGATCATCCGTGCGCATGTTCCACTCTCAGAAATGTTCGGATACTCGACTGACCTCCGTTCATCGAGCCAGGGTCGAGCAACCTACGTTATGGAATTCGCTCACTATGCTCAGGTTCCGAACAATATCACAGAAAAGATCCGTGCAGAACGCGGAGTGAAGTTCGAGGAAGACGACGAGGAGTAAAACGACTTTACTTTGTCCAAGAGTGCGAAGTACGATTGGTTACAAAGTCGTCGTCCCGAGTGAAACAAAGTGTAATGAGTGATTCAGAAGAATAAGATAATCTACTATTCAAAAAAAATAGGGACTCTTCCGAGCCCCTATTTTTTGGACTGCTCCCCAGAAAAGGTATATATGAAACTAAAATCCCCCCAAAATCCTACAAGAATTATCTCGATTTTTCCCTTGACAGAGCCAAGTATTGCATAATGAGAGTGTTAGTTATTAACACTCTTTTTTATGAAAATCGACATACTTAAACACACCATTGTCAATGTCT
>JANPGO010000113.1:0-1582 GCA_031423995.1 Candidatus Altimarinota bacterium
CAGCAATACTTCATGCAGGAATTCATCGAAAAACTCGAGAATGACTTCGATACGGTCTCTGCGATGACCATCGTATTCGAGCTTCAGGGCTATGTGAACAGCGGCATCGATGCGACCCTCTTCTCTCGAGAAGAAGCAAAGTCACTCATCGAACTTCTGAGGAGTTGGGATGCAGTGATTGGGATTCTCGATTTCTCACTTCTCGAGAGTGAGGTGATCCCCAAGGAAATAGAAGCCCTCGCTGTTGCTCGAATAGAAGCAAAGGCAGCAAAAGATTGGGCAGAAGCAGATCGTATCCGCGATGAGCTCGCATGACTCGGTTGGAGGATGATCGATGAAGCAGGTGGGAAGTGGAGAGTAGAGCGGATATAATCAATCACCATGTCAGAACCCTATCTCCTCATCATCACGGGTCACTCCTGTTCAGAGAAATCCACACTGATCAAGGAACTCCAGAAATCCCTCACTGGCTCCTATCATATCGGCTATGATAAGGTAAAATGGTGAATCGCGGGTTATAACCGAGATCGCGATATTGAGCTCGTGAAGGGGCTCCTCTCAGGATTCCTCTGAGTGATCTTCGAAGTGAGAATCCCCTGTATCACTGATGCACATCTAAGAACTGAAGATGAATATCATTCCCTCTGTGATCGAGCAGAAAGTCATGGATATAAAGTTTTCACTGTCAGGCTCGACTGTCCAGAGGATATCCGTCTTGAGCGATTCCGAGAACGAGTAGCGACATCAGAGAGAGAAAATATCCCTATGAGCCTCACAGATGAAACTGTCTTTCTCGAGAATATGAAGAAATCATTCTATTTCCCAGAAGATACGATGGTTTTTGATACCTCAGAAAGTTCGACCCAAGAAATTGCGGAGAAAATTATTCACTCACTTCCGACAGTATGTCACTAGAAATCGAAGCCAAGTTCATCAATATTGATCCTGAGGTCATTCGAGATAGACTCTGAGAATTGGGATTTGAGCTCGTATATGCTGAATTCGACGTATTTCGGGCAACCTTTATCCGAATGTGACACTCCGTGTAAGAAAAGAGTATGAGAAAACTACCATGACCTACAAATATACCGATATTACTCAGTGAGCACTCTGAACAGAAGAGATCGAAGTAAAGGTATCTGACTTTGACCTCACTGTAGATATCCTCAGAAAAACCACTCAACACATACGAGTCCTCTATCAGGAATCGAAGCGGGAACTCTGGCGAAAATGAGATACCGAAGTCTCGATCGATGAATGGCCTGGAACTTGAAAATATGTTGAAATAGAAGCTCCCACTGAAGAATTACTCAAAGATATCTCTAGGAGACTCGGGGTCGACTATAGCGAAGCGATTTTTGGGAGAACCTGAATGGTCTATAGAAAACTCTGATTCGATGAGAGTATTGTGAGTACTCAGGAATATCTCACGTTCGAAAATCCTCCGAGAAAATAGTCTTGCCTTTCTCTCTGATATCTATATATTCACCTCATGTTCAGTAGGAATTCCTCATCACGTCGTCGCCGAAATACTCTCATCGAGGGTTCTTTTCGGGCGTTGTAGACTGATCTACGAATCTCG
>JANPGO010000114.1:0-2067 GCA_031423995.1 Candidatus Altimarinota bacterium
CCTCTCAATCTTGAATCCCACATTTTGAATCTTGCGTCTATTTTGCCCAGGTGGTGGAATGGTAGACACGTACGTTTGAGGTGCGTATGCCTTCGGGTGTGTGGGTTCAAGTCCCATCTTGGGCACCATGAAGAAAACAAAACTCTTATTCGCTAGAATGAGGGTTTTTTTATATCAATTAATCCCCACTATAATCACCTAGTGGCTGTAGCAGAACAGCAACGAAACCTTCTCGCTCAATTGCCCTTGCCAGGGCTTCTGTAACCACAAGCAGTGTAGGCCCAGAAGTAAGCCGAAACAAGGGTGACAATATCTCAGATGATTCATTGAGAAAAATGGGACCCTCATAATACTCCCTCCCGAATCTGGATCGATGGGGTGATCGTGTAGAATCGATCGCATCGATCAGGCCGACAACATTCACAGCATGATAGTGGTCATAAATCTCTCCTGTTTTCTGGTCTTTAATCTGGATTGGATAGCTGTCGATATTTGATACTCCATTATGGAGTAGTATAGAGAGTAACCGCGTCGAAATAATGGGGAGAATAGTGTCAAATATATCAGGAAGATGAGACCCATACGAAGAATCAACGTAGAGAATTTGGGGTGGCAACCCCTTATCGAATCTCACTCCTTCAAACCAAGGGAATTCAACTGTTGTACTGTTGTGTCCGACTAGCTCCACAGTATTGGTATCATGGAGTATATCCTGTCTGAGGAAATAGAATGTCGATTTTTTATGTTCTTCTTTCATAGATGGATTATAAAATATGGATAACTTATACACTTGCTAGGGGCTCGAGTACTATATCAGGGAATTGTGACAAGTCCATACGACTCGCAAGCGAATGTGACACCACTATATGTTCCTCTGCATGGTATACACGGAAAAATTCAGCACCTTTTGCAGCGAGGGTATTGAGCACAAGTTTATCAAAAAAGAACAAATCTTCCACTTTTTCATATTCGCTATGGACCATGTCAACGCAATCCAGCGAGCTTATAATGTTTACAGCTCTATATTTGGCACTAAAACTACAGATAGCATTTTTATTATCACGTATCTCTATAGCATAATCATCAATAGTATCAACCCCGCAATCTTGTAACATTTTTAAAAAATCGACACTGAAAACAGGCTCTGGCAAAAAAAGCGTAGGAAGCCTTGTCCCGCCAACCTCTGTATCAACTTCAAATTGAATAGGCTCTGGTATTGCACCGATAAATCTTTCTCCCAGAGTAAAATAAAGGTCTTCATGAGGAACTATGTCTATCATCATAGTCTCCTCATCTAGTGTAGATACAAGCCGATAAAAATTGGCATTTGTTGTGTTTGATTCTTTAATTTCTTTTTTCATATAATGATAATATCATAAATAGGAAGCTTTTACACCAAAAATTACACCACCTCCGTAATTAATGCTTCGAAAATAGTCGCTGGTAAATTATCCATTTCAGTATAATAGCCTGACGCTAATTCGTAGAATAATTCAGGTGCTACCTCTGTGAATTCAGATTCTGACAAGACACTCCTACAAATTAAAATTTTTTGTTTGAGAAGCTCTGGAAATGATTTTTCTCACAGTGGGTGATTTAGAGAATCTTTCGAGGTAAATGAATACTTTAAATCAAAGCAGTATATGGCAAATAACTTGGCTTTTGAGGACACATATACTCTAGCCTCTATTGAATAAGGTTGTATTTCATGATTTCTTGATATTTCGGAAACGAGAAATGATAATAATTGCCCTGCTTTATAACTCATATCTGCATCATGCTTAACTTCTGTATTGAGAGCTAGACTAAGAGCTTCCTTCAATACTTCCATTTGATCAGTAAACAAATAAATGTAGTCAATAGGATTTTTGAGGGCTTTGCTGATTATTAATTTCTCCATACAATGATTGTTATAATGGTTTTATACTAAGGAAACACGGAAAAATACCAATAAAATCTTCAAAAAAAGAGTGTAAATGCACTCTTTTTTCATATAATGTAAGTACAACTTTTAGTTTTCTAATCTTGTTACTATGAGTTTTACATGAAGCTTTCTCTCATTGGCTA
>JANPGO010000115.1:0-9797 GCA_031423995.1 Candidatus Altimarinota bacterium
CAATCCATGGCGCGCCGTCGGCGCAGCGCGGCAGCCACACCTGCTTTTTCTTCACGCCCTTATCGACGACGGGCGCGCACAACAGCTGCTCACCCAACAAGAACTGTTGCTGCGCCAGCTGCGTGTGTTGCGCGGGCACCGCGTGGTGCATCCACAGCGGACGCCACAGCGCGCGCCCCGTCTCGCGGGCCTCGCGCGTCAGCGACAACAGGTACGGCAGCATGCGGTGCCCGCGCAACACACGCAACTGGCGCAGCAACAGTTCTTGTTGGGCGAGCAATAAAGTATTTATATTTATTTCTCTCAGTAGAGATCCACTCTTTCCGAGTTCGATCTATAGCTGGAATACTTGGGCATATAAGTACAATGGAGTTACTTCCAATATACCTCCTCCTACACCTCCTACGATTTCCATCACAGCAACACCGAATAGTGTCTCCTACAGTGGAACGAGTGTGCTCACCTGGACTTCGACGAATACTACGAGCTGTACGAAGTCATGGGGAAGTAGTGGAACCGGAGGAACCTATACGACTCCAGCACTGACAAATACTATGACGTACTCTATTTCTTGTACAGGAACTGGGGGAACAGCGACGGGAAGTGTAACAGTGGGAGTGGGAAGTGCACCGATACAACCAGGCTGAACCTATAAATATAGGAATCAGTCACCGTATCTCTTCCAGACGGTATCAACAGGAACCTATCTCTCACCACTTCCTGCATATCCTGGATATGATTATTATGCTGATCTCTGGTGACCAACATATCGATCCGTGGATCCACAGGCAGGATGGCAGTGGAAGCATCTTGGAGGAGACTGGCTCGATGCGAACCTCATTTCTCAGGGGACAACTCCATGGGCATCATTTGGAGCCAATGCTGTTGCAGGATCGACTCTTTCATATATATATATGGGCACTGATGTCACTTCCCTCGTCCAGTATGTGCAGACGAATTCGAAGTGGCTCGCTGTCCTCATCGATGCTACTGGATGACCACGTACTATGGCTGGAATCAATGCACCTGGATATTCAGGCTCATGGATCGATGTCACCTATACCGATGGAAGTACTGTGGTACTCAATACTCGTATCATCGCACAGGATTATGCGGGAGGTATGCTTCCAGTGACTATAATCAGTAATCATAGTCTTCCAGTATATGTTGAGTTCGATCGTCCAACCAAGCCTGTTGCCTCTGCAAGACTCACGATGACTGTGACACAGCACTGGAGTGGAAATTCGACTATAAAGCTCTTTCTCTTGGATCCTCCGATGAATAGTGAACCCGTAACAGATACATCTGGACTCGCTTCTCTCGCTGGACCACTCGATAGTGGAATCAAGTCTGTCCCAGGAATCATCTGAGCTCAACAATTCGTCGATGGTTCACAGCTTAGTGATTTTGTAGTCGGTACCAATTCGAATAAGGCAAGTGAATTCAACTATGATCCTGCGATCTGGTGAGGGACTCCTGATCTCACTCTCTGGCCACACAAAGATGCAGGAAAATGGATAGAGTCCAATACCTATATGCCCTATGTGAGCCTAGTGGCGAGTAGTTATTCTGGTGAAGGATTCACGCCTCTTGCCCAATGAGTCGGAGCCATGCGGCTCAATATGCCTTCATTCCCTGTCGTCAATGGACAAGAAGTGACCAATAATGGAAGAGGGGCTGCAGATCTCCTCCTCTTTATGGATGAGTCGAATTTTGGTCGACTCGATCATATATTTGTCCGCTATTATGTTCGTATGGGAACTCCCTATGCGCCTCAAGTATCGGATAGAAAACTCATCTTATCTAATGGTGTTCCGCGATGGACTGATATGGGTGGAAAGATGGGTATAGGACCAAGTCATGCGACGAGTTATGGTGGAGTGAGTGGAAGTAGTGGCTGAGGATATGGATGGCAGATGCGACAATCATGGAAGGACAATGAAGCAGGACAATGAGGTCCAGATGAACAAGGTGTGACACAAGGATTCCACCTCTATGACTATCAATCGAATAACCCTACAGGATATCGATATGGAACGGAACAAGATGGAACATTCGAACGTTGGGGACAAAAATGAGGACTCGGATCGATGATGTATGCTGGTCAGTGGTATGAGATCGAGACGGAACTCAAGTTGAATACTGTCTTCACTGGAAGTAATACCTATCTCCCCGATGGTGAACTCCGCGCTTGGGTCGATGGGAAGCTCGTCTGGGAAGGGACTGGAATGGTATTTCGTACACTCCCTATCTACGATCCTGGCTATAATCCAAGTCGAATCAGACCAGCAAGAGAACTCGGGGTCAAGGAACTCTGGCTCAACTGGTTCCATGGCGGACAGAGTGAGAATACGTATCCACGTACCATGTTCTATTCCAATATTGCTTGGGGGAAGTCTCGTATCGGGAAGATGCAGACACAATAAAGGAGAGTCACTATTCTCTCTGTTTCGTATTGATATATTATCTCCTCAATCATAGCATCATTGCAATATATACTCCTCCTATAACTCCTGCTAAGATGGTAGAGTCTCTGAGTGAGAACTGGAAGAATCCGCCCACCGAGACGAGAGTATACGAGAGGATGAATCCGATGATAAGTGAGAGCAGATAGGATACAATGAATATCATAGCTCGGGTCCCTCAGAGTGAGATACGGATATCTCGACGACTCGCACCGAAGAGAGTATATAATCGCAGTTTCATCTCCTCAACACCTCTCATACGATTGAAGAATGCGATGATAGCCCCGATTGCAAAGAAGAGCACAACGATAAAGAAGAGCGATATAACTGAGAGAATTTTTGTAGATATATCTCGAACGATCTTCAAGATGCTCTCGACATCGATAAATGTCACATGTGGACCAGATGCCGTGAGAATACCCTTTTTCCACTGCTCTATATCACTCGTATATTCAGCGACAAAATAGGTATGTGGAGCATTTTTGAATTCGACAGGATCAAATGAAAAATAGAAAAACGGACGAAACCCTTCTCGATGAGATTCTCGAATATTTGCAACTGTAAGTGATACCTCCTTTCATGACAAGAGGAACTTGATTGTATCGCCCAGTGTTACCCCAAGTCGACGAGCGAAGTCATCATCCACCGATACCTCTCACTTCCCTATATGTTCTTTTCACCTGAGGACACGATTCTCAAGTGGTGAAGTAGTGATATTGAATTCTCGAGTGAACTCAGGACTCGGACGATCTTGTCCAAGATGCTCTGCGAGAGAGTGATCATTGATGCTCTCGATACGTGCACGGAGGATATCGAACATGAGTGCACCGGTGCCGATCACTTTTTTGATACTTTCCGTATCTTTCTGGAGGATATTGATCGCATAGATATTAGCAGTATTTGTCGAGTCAATGACAAGTTTTGCACGGAACGCGAGAGAGAAGCTCGCAAATACGAAGAAAAAAACTGTCAATGAAACAAGTGAAAGAGTGATTGGTAGAGTCGGTGTGAGTGGCCGTACAAGGGCACGGAGAGCATCATAGAGAGAGAATTTCTTTTGCCTCAATGAACGCGATTGCCGAAATATCCAATTATAGAGAATACGGATAAGATAGGTGAATATGAGAAAAAATATCCCCGCCCCGACTCATACAGTCAGAATGAATATGAGATTCTGAAAAAGAAAAAATAATATCAGGAGTCCGAGAATACTTGGAATGAGGATATCGAATCGGAGAATATTATCCCTCAATTTTCTGAAGAATCAGATAATCCAAATTGTATATCGCTTCTGTAGAGTATATCCATCCGTGGATTGAAGGACTCCCCGACTCTTCTGTATCTCTCTCTCTGCAGTGTGAAGTTCATCATCTTTCGCCAGAATCCACCATGTAGGAAACCATGCCATCACAACGATGATGATGAGGAGGAGGAGAATTCATGGTACTGCCGACCAGAAGAAAACAAATTCACTCGCCGCTGGTATCATTCGAATTCCTTCGAGAATACTATATGCAACTCAGAGTCAGACTATACAGGCTCATGGAAATATTATGCCATAGAGAAAGAGGAGGAGCAATTGTTGTCGACGTCGCGTGAGTCCGAGCATCTCCGTGATGCGGAGTGTTCGAGCAAGACTCCTGAAGAAATCATCATGTGCCGAGCGAAGGAGAATGAATGCGAATATACTTGAGACTAGAAGAATGAGGGTGATATAGTCTGTGAGGGTATTCACGATATCAATATTCTGTTCACTCCTCTCACCAGCAGTTCGTACTCGATAGAGATTTTCTGGAAGGATCTTTTTCAGCCTCTCTCAGAGCACACTTGCTCGACGTTCATCATCGAAGGATATGAGGAGATCCTGCGTCAGGCGAGAACCTGATGAGAGAAGGAGTGAGCCTGAGAGGAGATCACTCGGTAAGACGATGAGATGATTCTCGGTCCCGAGTGAGAATCCGAGATCACTGGATTCGAGGATTTTCTCCGTAATATGGAGCACCTTTCCATCCAGGAGAATACTCCCTCAGCTCGCGAATCGATCCAGAAGTCATGCAGTCACTGCGACCTGCGATTGTTTCCCTGTTCAGGAGAGATGAAGGAGTGGTGTATCCTTTGATTTCTGTCACTCTGACACTGGAAGAACACGCCCTGAATCTTTTCTTTTCTCAGGACAGATTCCTCAACTCTCGGAAGAGCAGAAGTCCTGTACTTGGAGTATACCTCTCTGTGGATAGCTCCCACTGTAGGTAACTACCTGAACTAGTCACGTCTTTCCTTCACGATCGAGGAGTGTCGTGGAAAAGGTTCTACGTTCTGCAGCAACATAGCTCTCTCAGGAAAGGGATCAAATAACCAGTGACAATAGATCTCCACGAGCATATCCCCGAGAAGACACTATGAGATCCGCTCAAAAAAGTGGTCTTGTCTCACGTGCGACCAGTGAGTCAATATTTGTCGTGATCTGACGGAGCGTCACAAATCCAGTACACGCAAAAACTATGACGATAAAAAGGAGAATGAGCGACCGCCAGTTCGAGAGGATGATACGAGAAAAGAGGGTGAACATACTACTTCTTTTCAAGGGTTAACACTCATCAACTCAGCCTATATATGCTATCTGCATGGCTCGCGATTCAGGAATCATGAGTGATCATGATGATTGTATTTTTTGTTTCTTCGTGGAGAGTTCTGATGAGTTCCATGATTTTTAGAGCATTTTTCTCATCGAGATTCCCCGTCGGCTCATCGGCAAAGAGGTATGGAACTCGTGAGACAAATGCCCGAGCAATCGCGACTCGTTGCTGTTCTCATCATGAGAGTTCACTCGTATAGCGCATCCCTTTTCCTCGGAGTCCTACTTTTTCGAGGATTTCATCAGTCTCATATCTCCGAGAGGCATGTGAGATATCGAGAACGAGATCGATATTTTCCTCTACTGTAAGGTTCGGGATGAGCTCGAAAGCCTGAAATATAAAAGCTATATGTTTCCCGCGATAGCTCGTCATCTCATCCTGAGAAAACGAGGTGATATCCCTATCAGCGAGGAGAATACTTCCCCTATCTGGTGGAATAATCCCGGCAATCATCGAGAGAAGCGATGACTTCCCTGCTCCACTCGCTCCCATAAGTGCAACCCATGCCCCCTCTTCGATCTTCCAGGAGAGATCAGTAAAAAGTTCGACTGCCTCTCAACGTGAGACATAGGATTTTGCGATATTTTTGAGTTGTATCATACGAACTTCATGAAAATAGTTCTCAGAACTGTGAGTATATAGAAAAATATGAAACATACAATGCCCTCATCCGAATCAGGAAAACTCTACTTTTTCAGAAGCTTCTTATTTTCGAGGATGGTGACGAGATTCCCAACTATGATAGCGTACCCCGATGCCGTCGGATGAATCCTATCATCTTGATTGAGATCTGATTTCAGAGCAACACCTTCGAGAAAAAATGGCATAAATGAGAGATGATACTCTTTCGCGAGTTTCTCGAATAGAGCATCATACTGATTCCGGTATTCCATTCCCAGATTGAACGGAGCTCGCATGCCCGTGAGGAGGATGGGAATATTTTTCGACTGTATTTTTTCGATGATAGATCGGAGATTCTTCTCTATATCAGTAACCGATTTCCCCTGAAAGGCATCATTGGCACCGATACAGACAATCGCAAGAACAAACCCCCCTCATCCCCCCTTATCAGGGGGGTTAGCACCATCGAGAATCCAGTCCATACGAGCGAGGAGTCCAGCACTCGTATCTCCTGAGACTCCAGCATTCTGGAGACGATAGTTATATCCGAGCCCTCTGAGCTTTTTTTCGAGCTGACTCGGGTAGGAGTCTCATTCAGGGAGTCCATACCCTATAGTGAGTGAGTCTCCGAGCGCGAGGATGACTTTCCCGCTCGATGAAGCTACTGGTATAGTCTCTGTCTTCCCTTGGGAACACGAAGTGAGAAGACAAAGAGAAATGATGAGGATATATTTCATATATAGTATTTTACGTGTTCTTATATATTTTTCCAGTATTTTGGGAATTTATGGGTATATCTAGATAGAATTGATTCGATGAGAGAAATCAATAGAATTGCTATTCAAAATAAAATGACAGAAGATATTTTGTATAGAATAAGTAGGATTTAGTGCATTGACAGAAAGTTACCATGAAAAGGAAACAGAATTATTATTTGGTTTTGTGTCTGAGTGGCTCGTGATTATCAGTATTGCTGATGTATCAAATCTCCGACTTCTAAATATCAAGAAGCATGAACTGAAATCTTATGCAAAAAATACTCAGTTATATATTCCCTATCAGGTTAAAGAAATACTATTCAAAAGTCAGTGGTCAATTAGAAATAAATATGATTGATGGAAAAAAGAGATTGGATGCACGAAACAGTAATTATTCATATGGCTCACTTCAAAAAATCCTTCATCAAGGCCTTATTGAAGTTAAATTTCCTAATGGAATTGAAAGGGTTTTAGTGTTAGGATTAGGAGGTGGTTCGATTATTCAAACAATTAGAGATGATTTCAAATCTAATATATTTATCGAATTGGTAGAGATTGATCCAAAAATGATTGCAATTGCAATAAATGAATTTGAGATTATTCAATTCGATAACATCAGTATTATAGAGTTTGATGCATCAGACTATTTAAAAATTTGTAAGGACACTTTTGATCTTATTGTCGTGGATATATTTATTACAAATACAATTCCTCAAGAATTTACAGATTCAAAATTCATTAAGAGTCTGATTCCTCATCTCAGTCAAAACGGTAAAATACTCTATAATACCATGAAACATACAATGGTAAGAGAGGTATTCAATGAAATAAAAGAATTTTTCTCAAAAGAAGGGTTGAGGGTTGAGGTGTTAGCAAATGTAGAAGGGTCAAATGATATCATCATTGCAGAAAAATAACAGCTTAAAAATACCTACAAGAAGACCGTAAGGGCTTGGTCAACGTAGCCTTAATTTACAAAAATAGTGGCTCATACTTTCATTATTTCTTCAAATATGGAGAGAACTTTTCCCTCAGTTTCGCGATCTTCGGGTCAATCACGTAGCTGCAATAAGGCTTATCAGAATTATCATTGTAGTAGTTCTGATGATATTCTTCAGCTCTATAAAATGGGCAAAGTCACCGAAGCTCTGTGACGATAGTTGAAGAGAAAGTGCTATCTGCATCGAGCTTTTCGATAGAGTCTTTCGCTATCCTCAGGTCATCATCGGATCCGAATATAATACTTCGATACTGTATACCCGCATCTGCCCCCTGACGATCTCTACTCGTCGGATCATGTGTCGCAAAAAACACTGCAAGGAGCGTCTCATAAGCGAGGATATCCCGATCATAGATGACCTCGATCACTTCGATATGTCACCCTCTTCCCATAGAAACCTGATCATAGGTGGGATTCTCAGTCGTCCCGCCCATATAACCTGAGTGAACCTCTCTGACTCACTCGAGTCTCCCGAATACCGCCTCGACACACCAGAAGCATCCTCCTCAGAAATAGGCACGTGATAAATTAGACATAGATAGAAATTTTATGAATAGGAATCGTATTTTGTTTTGTCATCGCGAGGAACAAAGCGATCCAGTATAAGGGGATTCCTTAAGATTGCTGGATTGCTTCGCTCGCTCGCAATGACGGACCAGGCTCTTTCCTGAACTTCATCGAGAGGGAGTTCACGCAGTGACGAGTATTGGCAGGAGTGAATCTCTCCCCATGAAATACATGACCCAAGTGTCCACCACAATTCGCACAGGTAATCTCCGTCCGTCTGCCATCAGCATCGACCGTCTCACGGACACGACCCTCGATAGCAGTATCAAATGACGGCCATCCACATCCCGAGTGGAATTTGAACTCACTTCTGTAGAGATCAACGCCACACTGGCGGCATGAGTAGATACCATCCTCGAAGGTATCCGTATACTCTCAGACGAATGGCATCTCTGTACCCTTTCCGATAATGACACGAGCCTCTTCTGATGTGAGGGAATTGTATTTTTGCATAAAGTAAAATGTAAGAAATTATAGGGACGTTTCTATTTTTTGTCATTCTCGCTTGCGAGAATCTGTACTCTTTCAGAGAGACCCTCGGCTTCGCTAAGGATGACAAAATAGTATTTCTTTCTCAGGATTTGACAAGAAGAAGAAGAAGAAGAAGTAAAATCTATTTGTCTGGTCAAACTGACTGGCAGGGTGCCACCCCTCGTGGTATCCCCGCCAGCGAATGTGCTGGATGGGGAATTCTTGGAGACCGCTTTGAACGCTGCTCAAATGAATATTTTTTCCTTCGTCCTTGCTGGGGTTCTCGCGATCATCGCGATCTATCCAACTTGCAAGGGGGACAGTCACTGGACATCCACCCTGTGCGGAATCGGGAGTTTGATCTTCCTGGGCTGTGCCTTGGACATCATGGGCGTGAAAATCGCCCAAAACAGCGCCTGGTGCGCGAGCTTTTTGACACTGCTGTTCTTCGGAAAGTGGTTCATGCGAGCTGGTGCCGAGGAGTACCTCCGGGTACATGCCATTGAGCACGTTCACGGAACTCGGTAAATCTTCCGAGGTTCCCCCATTACCCACCTCCGCCATGCGCGGGCGGTGGGCCCTTTTTTTGTATTATTTTGAAATGTCTTTTCCTTCTCGATTCTTGGTCCTCCGCTTGAGATATCTCGCGAGCAGGATCGATACGAAGAATATCAGTGCAGAGACTATGAGGGTATTCGTATCTATATGGATACCCGAAAGTGAGAAATTCTCTATTCCCTGGACAGAAGCACCTGCGATGATGAAGACGAGTGCACCGGGGATTATACCGATGAGGGTCGCAAGTGCGAATGGGAGCCAAGGTAGTCGAAGAAATCCTGAGAGATAATTCACGATATCGAATGGGAAGAATGCAAATCGTGTGAAGAGAATCGAGGAGAATGTCTTCTCACTATCGAGTGTGATCGGAGAGTGGCGAAGCTCTGGTATATGTGTCCCGAAGAATCTTCCCGTGAGGTATGCGACTGATGCTGACATATTCTCTCCGATCATCGTGTAGATGAATCCTCACCCTACTCAGAAGAGGAGTCCCGAGAGGAATGTGAGCAGTGTCGCCGGGAAGAATATGAGTGGACGAAATGCATAGAATACGATATACACGAACGGACCATAGACGGTTCCTGTGATGAAGCGATAGAGATCCTTCACGAGCATGAAGTTATCCTTTCATGTGAGATTTTTATAGTAGAGGAATACTCCGATAAGTGACGCCCAGATAGCGAGTCCGATAATGAGAGGTATACGTTTACCGATCCACCAG
>JANPGO010000116.1:0-9116 GCA_031423995.1 Candidatus Altimarinota bacterium
GCAAGAAGAATAGTGAGAATGGTTCTCATTATATCATATGTTTTCGCTCAATGAGCATGATACTATCATCGATATCCGTTTTTTCGAGAGAGTAGGGAATCTGATTCTCAGAGAGCCATATATAGAGGTTTCCCATCTTATCGCGGAATTTCTCAACATCATCGATCACGATGAGGGCGTCTGCAGTCATCTTCGGCAGAGAGAGGAGGAGATAGTCGAGATATTCACGCTTCATCGCATCGATATAGACAAAGTCGAAAAATTCATCAGAAAGTGTCGGAATCACTTCTTTGGCATCTCACCAGATCGCTTGAATATTTTTTATCTTACACTTCGAAAAGTGCTCAACTGCTTCGATATGAGCATTCCAGGCATATTCGATGGTAGTTATCGAGTATTTGGTTCTTGGAGTGTTTGATTCTTGAGTGTTCAAAGCCAGAGATTCATCGAGAAATACTGAGGCAAATTGAAGGGTTGAGTAGCCATTCGCGGTTCCGATTTCGAGGATATGTTGCGGTTTCCTCTCACGGATGAGATGCTTAATATATTCTGCATTCTCCTCAGAAATATTGGGGATCTTGCGCTCGAGTCAGGAGGCTTTGAGTGTTTTGAGGTATGTGATGAGAAATTGGGACATATTTGAATTTTTTAATTTTGAATCTTTCATTTTGGAGTATTTATTATCCACTCTTCTATATCTTCTCGAATCTCCGATACAAGTCAGAAGTCCGTGATATCAGCGAAGTGGAGATCAGGAACACCTGACTGACGCACTCCATAGACCTCTCCAGGACCTCGTAGTTCGAGATCGATCTCTGCGAGTTCGAAGCCATCATTGGTTTTCTCCATCGCCTTGAGTCGATCAGTCTTGTATTCCTTGGTTGTGAAGAGGTAGCAGTAGGACTGATCATCACCGCGTCCGACGCGACCTCGGAACTGGTGGAGTTGGGAAAGTCCAAATCGCTCTGCTGCCTCGATACAGATGATTGATGCATTTGGATTATTCACTCCAACCTCGACGACAGAAGTCGATGAGAGTATATGGATCTTGTTCTCGTAGAATTCCTGCATGACCCGATCTTTTTCCTTGCCACTCATTTTCCCATGGATGAGTCCGATCGTGAGCTTCGGGAAGACGCTTGAGAGAGTGATCTGCATCTCGACAGCTGAGGCGATATCAGCCGCGTTTTCTTTTGAGACTGACTCCATACTTTTGTAACCAAAAGTATCAAAAGTTTCGGGGGTCAAAAAACTCACTCCTTCTCACTCTGTTCGTCAGGTACTGTTTTTCTTCTTCGTTCAAACAGTTTCGCCCCCCGAACCCCCATCTGATTGTTTTCAGCTTTTTTGGGAAGTACCATCAACAAGTGGAGAAATCCAATACACTTGTCGTCATTGGTGGACTTCCTCCTCGATGAATCGGTACATCTCGACTCGCTGATCTTCTCGCACAACTCGTGTATGGATCGGCTTCCTCCCCACGGGATACTCATCGAGTACACTCACATCCTGATCACCATAGAGTGTCAGTGCGAGTGTCCGCGGGATCGGTGTCGCAGACATATTCAGTCTATGAGGGACGATTTTCGATTGGCTACAATATTCTTCGAGGATTTTTCGTTGTTCCACTCAGAACCGGTGCTGTTCATCGACGACGACGAATCCGAGACGAGCGAACTGGACAGAATCCTGGATGAGCGCATGGGTTCCGAAAATGATATCGGTCTGACCTGATTTGAGTCGTTCTCGTGCATCCTCCTTCATCCGTGGAGTGAGTGACCCGACGAGGAGATCTGCTCGAATTCACCACTTCATAAGCCAGGCTTCATTCCCTGCGAAGTGTTGTCGCGCGAGGATTTCGGTCGGAGCCATAATTGCGGTTTGCAGTTTGCAGTTTGCAGTTTGCAGTTGGGTGCCATTTTTTTCACTGGTTCCTGATCACTGATGACTGTAAACTATCATCGCATGCATTGCTGCAATGAGAGCGACTATTGTTTTCCCAGTACCGACATCACCCTGGAGGAGGCGAGCCATCGCATGAGGATGTTCCATATCTTTCAATATCTGGAAGAGGACGATCTTTTGCTTATTGGTCAGCGGAAAGGGGAGATCTGCGATGATCGATTTCACGAGCTCTGTATCGAGCGGAATTGCCGGCGCGAGTCATTCACTCTCGGCGATAGCTTTATTTTTTTTCTCAATACCTCGGAGCTGGAACTGGAAGAGTTCACCGTAGCCGAGTTCCTGTTTTGCTCACTCGAAGGCATCGATCGATTCCGGAAAGTGGATATCTCTTATACTTAGACGTTTTGATCCGAGTCACTTCTTCATACGGATCGATTCGGGAACATCATCCGTGAACTCAGTGATGAAACCTCTGAGAAGTGGCATTTTTTCACGGATCCATGTACCAGGAATATAGTTCACATCCGAATAGACTGGCATCACTTCACGGCGCTTGTCACGGTAGTGCTCGATATCAGCACTATTCCACGAGAGTCGACCATATTCATACTTCGCGAGACCGTAGATGATCACGGTATCACCCGGGTGGAACTGCGTGAGGATCATCCGACGATTCCACCAGACCGCTTCCGCATGAAATCCGCTCTTGTCGGTGAGAACTGCTTTGATGAGGAGTTTCTTGTTCCTGGTGCTTTCTTCTGTGAGGAGTTCGATCGTGCACTTGATCGCTTGTTTTTCCTTGATATTTATGAGGGAAAAATTCTCGATCATATCACTCTTGTCCTCGATCCCACGCGGAAAAAGCGAGAGAAAATCCCGCACCGTCTCGACACCTACTTCTCGGAGCTTCTTGATATATGTATCCGTCGTATGGAGGAGTGACTTCGTGAGCTGCATGTCGCCAAGTATAATCCAAAGTCAAAAAATCAAAAATGCAAAATAAAAACCGCCAGTTAGGCGGTTGCTGTTTCATTTGAGAGATTCTCTAATGCAGATTCAGTAGAAGCCAGGACTCTTTCCTGAGATTTGAGATTGCCAACTGCAGCTCTATAAAAGTCAGTAACCACTCAAATAGGATTCTTTCCGAGAACATTATTATTGATTCGGAGTTCAACAAAGTATTCTTTTCAATCAAATTGTATAATCGTGGATTCTTCATTACTGAATGTTGTTACTCATTGATACTTATATCTTTGTTTCAAGTCTTGAGTAAGTTTAGTATTTTCTGAGTATCCATCAGGAGTAACCATTGAATCATCGAAGACTACAGGGGTATTTTTATCTTTTTTTTGTCCAATATATTTAGCTTTATTTCATTTTCCATCTCATATTTCTCTTGTATATTGATTGACATGCTGATCAGTATTTGGAATATAAGCATGAACTATTTCTGGATTTCCCATATTCTAAAATATTAGAGATTAAACTTCCACAATTTCCCGATCCTTGAATGCAACTGGAAATGTTGTCGGATGTCGAGCTCAGTCTCTGTGGATC
Source organism: Candidatus Altimarinota bacterium (assembly GCA_031423995.1). Taxonomy (GTDB): domain Bacteria; phylum Patescibacteriota; class Gracilibacteria; order BD1-5; family UBA2023; genus STC-74. Next base: position 3,463 of record JANPGO010000116.1, read on the forward strand.
TCGAGATGACCATGCGGCTGGAGGACGAGACGACAGCCAGTCAGATCACAGCTGACATTGTGTGCGAAATGTTCTATCCCGAGTTCCTCTGCGAGCTTAGCCAATGAATATTCAGCCTCAACTACTACTTCACGCGCACCATCGAGTGTTGCCTGAAAGCCTGCAGCAATCCCTTCCTCAACTGACTGGACCAGATGACTCGGTTGCTTATCATGCCAGAGAGCAACATCAGTCGACGCAGAACTCGCAAAATAGGACATATGAGATGATTATGTATAAAATGACCATAATACTATCTCACAATTATATTGATTTTGCAAATATTTGACTTCTTTTTTCATGAAAAGTATTGCATTTTTTGAAAGTATTTTTATACTTAGGGGAGTTTCCTTTTCCTGATGAGTTCGAGTGGCGTCGAGGGAGGGAAGAGAAACTGAATGAAGTTGTTCGCCTCAGGCGAAAACTTGGGTGGAACCGTCCGAAATTAATTAATAATTGTGAATTGATAATTATTAATTACAAGGACCCCAAGAAAGTTTATCTTTTTTGCGGGTCTTTTTGTTTCGTCATTCCTGTGCATGCCGGAATCTCTGAATTGATGAGATTTCTGACTTTTCTAGAATGACATAATTATTCCAATCTATGTCTAGTATAGGCTCTCTTGAAAAAGAGATTATAGCTCTCAAGTCTCGCAACGCTCGAGTCGAAAAAGAAAAAACATGGGAAACCTCGTGGCAGAGAAAGCTTGGCATCATCGTGACGACCTACTTCGTGATGATCCTCGTCTTCTGATCACTCGGAAATCCAGAACCATTCAAAAATGCGATTGTCCCAACTCTTGGCTACATGCTCTCGACACTGTCGATGGGGTGGATGAAGAAATGGTTTCTTAAGCATAGATAGCTGAAGATGTGATACTTTTAGATTAGGAGATTCCTGCTTTCGCAGGAATGACGGATATAGATCCTCCTTCGTATCTTGGTCTGATAACAAATACTTTAGACTTTTATTTTTATAACTTTTCCACTTATGTCCACTCTCGAAATGTCTACACTCGTCACCTTTGCGAAAACAAAAGGTTTTGTCTATCAGGGATCTGAGATCTATGGAGGTCTCGCGAACTCATGGGACTATGGTCCACTTGGTGCCCTCCTGAAGGAGAATATCAAAAATCTCTGGATCAAGGAATTCGTCCAGAAACGTAAGGATATGGTCCTCCTCGATGCAGCGATCATGATGAATCCGAATGTCTGGGTCGCTTCTGGTCATGTTGGGTCGTTTTCTGATCCACTCATGGAATGTCGCGAGTGTAATACTCGTCATCGTGCAGATAAATTAATTGAGGAGAAATTAGAAAATATCTCAAATCAAACAGAACCTTCATTTACAAGAGTAGCCGATGATAAAACAGAATGATGGTCTATTAATGATATGCCAATGCCTAATAATTGGGCGGGAGATAAAACCCCACTTGATGATTTATCTAAGTATGTTTCTTTTGGATATATTAAGTGTCCCAATTGTGGAGCCAAGAATTGGTGAGATGTGAAGCGATTCAACCTCATGCTCTCGACCCATCAGGGAACGACGGAAGATGCGACTGCACTCGTGTATCTGCGTCCTGAGACGGCTCAGGGAATATTCGTGAATTTCCCGAATATTGCTCGCTCATCCCGCAAGAAGATTCCATTCGGTGTCGCACAGTGTGGAAAGGCATTTCGTAATGAAATCACGCCAAAGAACTTCATCTTCCGAACACGAGAATTCGAGCAGATCGAGATCGAGTACTTCTGTAAGCCAGGAACCGATGCTGAACTCTTTGAGACTTGGCTTGTTGACGAAGGTAGATTTTTTACCGAAGTTCTTGGATTCCACTCAGAAAATGTCCGATTTGTTGAAATCCCGAAAGAAGGGCTTCCACACTATTCGAAACGGGCTGGAGATTTCGAATATCTCTTTCCATTCGGTTGGGGAGAGATCAGTACATTGGCCAATAGAACTGACTATGATCTCCGTGCCCATATGGAACACTCGAAACAGGATCTTTCCTACTTCGATCCGTATGAGAATACGAAATATATTCCCTATGTGATCGAACCATCGATCGGTCTCTCTCGACTCACACTCGCGGCTATGTGTGATGCCTATGATGAAGTTCCAGGGGAAGAGGGCACATCGAAAGTAGTGATGCGGTTTGCTCCACAGGTTGCACCGATAAAGGTAGGAGTATTCCCACTCGTGAAGAAATTCGCTGAGCAAGCAAATACACTCTATGATCTTCTTTCTGCACATTTCGTCTGTGAATATGATGATGCAGGAACGATCGGGAAACGCTATCAGCGAGCCGATGAGATCGGTATCCCATACTCGATCTGTGTCGAGCCTGAGAACTATGACCAGGGTCAAGTGACGGTCCGAGATCGTGATACGGGTGAGCAGGAGGTTGTGAAGATAGCTGATCTTGTGAGTTGGCTTCAAAAGAAAGGTTGCTAAATATTAATAAATATTTATATTATAAATTATCTTGTGTAATATAAACTATGGGTAATTCTTCTCCTGAGACTCCTACATCGTCTTGAATTGATGAACTTGATGATGCTGCACTAGTATTTCGGAATGTTAGTTCATTGTGATGAACTCTTTGATGAGCAGTATGTTCTTGAGTAATGAATATTGATTCACCAAATGTCTGATGATACGCTTTAATAGGATTGTTCGTTTGATGAGTAGCATCATTGATTGCAATGAGACTCTACAGTGTTCTCAGAAACTCAAATGATAAATAATAATATTGTACGTATAGTTCAATCAAGTTTTGATATTATTCGTAATTATTATTCAGGCTTATGCATTCTCTCATCGATTCACTTCTCCACTTCTTCGGGAATCTCTCATATCTCGATATCTTCGTCCTCATGGCGATGGAATCATCGATCATCCCCGTTCCATCGGAACTCGTCATGATACCTGCAGGGGTACTTGCTGCGAAGAGCGGACTCGATCCATTTCTCGTGACTCTCATCGGTGGAGTGGGATCTGTTGTTGGTGCGCTCGCGAATTATTGGCTCCTCGGGCGATGGCTCGGGAAACCATTTCTCGAGAAATATGGGAAATATATCCTCATCACGAAGGAGAAATACAAAAAGGCTGAAAATCTCTTCCTTCAGAATGACAAACTTTATACATTTATCGGACGAATGATTCCCGTCGTGCGACATCTGATCTCTATTCCAGCAGGTATTTTTCGTATGCGGATGCTCCCATTTATTTCCATTACCTTTCTCGGGGCGACACTCTGGTGTAGTGTGCTCGTTGGACTTGGATATTATTTCGGAGCGAGTGTCGAAAGTATTGTGATCCAGTATGGGAACGATCTCAAGTATATTGCAATACCAGGAATCGCATTTTTTCTCTGGTGGAAGATCTTTAAGAAATAATCTATGAAGACACTTATTTTCATCCATTGAGCCGATTCTTTTCTCGACGACGAGGCGTATATCCATTTTCTCCAGAATGACTATATTCCTCGATACACGATGCCTTGGGATGATGTCGAGAAAGTTGATTATCGAAAAGTTATCGCAAAAAAGTGGAAAGAACAGTGAGGACAGGTCTGGTATCCAGCGATGCCCAATAAGCAAAATGCTCGATACCGTGACTGGAAACTCGTTTTCGAGTGAATCGTTGAACAATTAAGTCCTGATGATGAACTCACCCTTGTTGGTGGTTCGCTCGGAGGATGTTTTCTGTTGAAGTATTTTGCAGAAATCAGTGCCTGTCATTCTGAGGGAACAGGTGAATCCGAGTATCATGAGGAGAGAAGTCATCCTGGGGTGCGAAGCATCTGTTCCGAGGAAGTAAAGATGGAACAGATGCTTCCTATCGTCAGCATGACACATCTAAAGGAATCTATACATCAAATCCACCTCATCGCTGCATGTATTGCCGAGGGTGATTTTAGTACACCGACCAATTATGAGTTCCTAAAGCATCTCGGAAATCGTGTACATATTTGGCACGCGGAGGATGACCCTGTTGTACCATTTACCGTAGGAGAGGAGTTATCGTCGATCCTACCAGATGCGGTGTTTCACTCATTCACTCCCGATCGAGAATATGGTCACTTCCATGGGATTCCTGCATTTCCAGAACTCGAGAGAGAAATCTTCTCGTTTGAGCCAATTGAATAAGTCTATTATTTCTTCGCTTCACCCCACCAATCTGCGAGATCGATCAGACGACGAGAGAGTTCTTGACCGAGCGGGGAGAGGGTATATTCACTGCTTTCTGACTTCTCGAGGATTCCTGATTCGACGAGCTCAGCGAGACGATCGGTGAGGATCTTGGTATTCGCTTCGCCGATATTTCTGCGAATCTCTGTGAAGGTATGTGCACCCTCGTCGATCGCCTGGAGGATGAAAATGACCCACTTCTTCCCGAGGAGAGTGAAGAGAGATTGAGCATGAGGACAGTTACAACGTGGAGCGCGTACCATATTTTCTATAAAAAAACTATAACGGGATAATAATCAATTTCTTTTTTAAAGCAATAAATTTGCTTTCCTCACACTTTTCGATACTATCAGTTCAAGTTTATTTTATAAAGTATTGCACTTTGTACTGGGAACTATATATTTATAACCTTCTTTCTATGTCATTCATCTCCAATCTCAATTGGCGTTATGCGACCAAAAAATTCGATACCAATAAGAAAGTATCTGATACCGATCTCGAAAAAATCCTCGAGGCAATCCGCCTCACACCGACATCATTCGGTCTCCAGCCCTATCACTTCTATATCGTCTCGAATCCAGAAGTGAAGGAACAGATCCAAGCGGTATCATGGAACCAACCTCAGATCGGATCATCGTCACACCTTATTATCTTCGCAGCTCGGACGGATCTCCTCGTGAATAATGATGAATACTTCACCCTCATGTCTGGTGGGAATCCAGAGGTCCGTGCGAGTCTGAAGGGATTCGAGGATATGGTCACAGGGACAATCGCGATGAAGGAGTCGAATGGAACTGCTCACGACTGGGCAGCAAGACAAACATATATTGCTCATGGGTTCGCGATGGCTGCATGTGCTGAGCTCGAGATCGACTCGTGTCCGATGGAAGGATTTGATCCTGTAGCTGTAGGAAACATCCTCGGACTCCCAGAATCTCAGAAGGCTGTTGTCATGCTCCCGATCGGTTACCGTGCCGAATGAGAAGCTCCACGGAGTCCAAAAGTCCGATTTTCGAAAGAGGCACTTTTCACAGAAGTAAAATAACGTTTAGTATAGTAAATTCAATTGAATAAGAGAAGCTCCTGTCATTCCTGCGAAGGCAGGAATCTAGCATAAGAGAATAGATTCTGGCATCCCCCAGGGGAGCTTCTCTTTTCACTTCGTGAAAATCACCTTCTAAAGCCGGAATGATAAAATTGGTCTTAATCAAACAATTTATTATAATGAAATCATACTAGATATATACCTATTCGATTTTGAATGGGTATTATTTTGCGATAAAATCATAAAAAGTCTTGACAGAGAGCAGTTCATATTACCAGTGTATGATGTATTCATTACTATTTTGTATGGATTATTCTGATATTGTACCACCCTAAGCAACGACAGAAACACCGTGAAGCTGAGTTTATAGAACATTA
>JANPGO010000117.1:0-12091 GCA_031423995.1 Candidatus Altimarinota bacterium
CTTTTCTTTTTTATCCTAGATCCTTCGCTTCGCTCAGGATGACGGGTACGATTCCATTTTCCGAGGGCAACCTGCTTCGACTCCGCGCTACTCGAACAGAGGATGATATCATACTGCGAGAGATCGAAACTCCTGAATGCAAATGGTCGGAGGAATCCAGCGAGCTTGTGATGCGTATTGAAGTACGGCACCTTTTGGAGCCAGCTTGTATATACTTTTCTTCATTCGAGCATCGGATGTTCCATGTAGCACACGCTCGTATAGATATCCGCCTCAGGGAAAATCTCGAGGAGGTGGGATATGACAAGTTCCGCTCATCAGAAGTCGATGAGCCAGTCACAGACGATGGCGATGCGTTTAGATTGAGTATTCATTGAATGCAAATAAACAGATTCATAGCAGGATACACATAGTACCAAGAGAAAGAATAGATATAGTTGTACCGAGTTCTGTTTGGATCAAGGATAGAAAAGTTCTTTTGTAGAGAAAACTACTAATTTTCTTATGAAAAAAAACTATTCCTATGCCGAATAATGATATAATGAGAGCCATAATTTTGTGTACGTAATATTGCATATTCTATTGTTTTCCTCTCATTATTCAATCAAGAATTACTTCCAAATTTTTGTCATATCTTCGAACAATTGGATATACCCCTTTTCAAATATCTTATTTTTACTTGGTGTATGAAACCAGGTTTTTAATCTAGATATTCTCCGTCAGCTTGATAAAGGCAATCAGTAGAAATTTAGTCTTCTTCTTTATTTACCAGTGCTTCGTTTCGTATAAATTGCTTTAGCTCTTTTATTTGGTTAAGAAGTTCAGTTATTCTAGGATTCAAAGTTGCTTCATCAAAGATGATATATACTTTCTCTCATCCATTATTGTGTACTATGAGCCTTATACCCTCCCAGTCAGGAGGAGGCGGAGCTACACTCAGTTCAGATAATGCTCCATCTCAGATTCAGCTTATGAGTTTCATCCACTTTTCTGAACTCAGGGATCATGAGAAATGTATGGGAGTAGGGGGCTGAGTATCCGTATTTGTATTAAAATTTAAAATAACTTTATCATATTGGATGAGATCAGGAGTAATCGTAATCTCATCTTTGCAATTCGGACAAGATAATCACATCATTACTACGAGTCGTATTTCACTTATCCCCGATTCCAATCCTGAAGAAATTCCATTTTTATATATGTCTTTTAGTATTTTCCTGGCAGGTTCGACAGTAGGAATGATATCAAGCGTTTCGTTATATTTGATGGTCTTAGATCCAGTGCCATAAGTAAGAGTGATATATTCTTCAGGACTATCAGCACAACTTGGACACCATGTTGCGGGATACTCTGGAAGCTTATCGAACTCTTCAAGATTTATAGATGATATGAGCTTATCCCAAACATCTTGTGTAGTTGTACCACTATGTATCGAATAAGGAAAAGATTCCCTTTTGATATAAGATTCCTTTGTAATGTTGAGTTGTTTTATACGCAGTGTTACTACTCACCATTCTACTTGAGTGATATCAGGTAGTTCACTTAGTGACCGTATATCTATTGGGGGAGTTGGAGTTAGTTTCACTGCTGCATCTTCTCATCCGAGAAAGTTGCAGGATGTGAGAAAGGGAATAGTAAGGAAGAGGAAGTATTTCATAAAGAAAAATGTTAATCTGACCATGAAAAGTTATAATTGTCCGAAGTCGATCAGCCAGTCAGTGACGATGGAGATGCGCTTAGGTGTTATCATAATTCCTTCATACTACTTTTTAGAGCTTCTTTATATTCTAATAGAATTTTTTTATAGATATCATCTGAATCTTCTAATAATCATCACAGGTTAATTTTAATATTTTGATTTCAGTTAAGTATAGTGATTCATAAGAATTTCCATAATATTTGTGATTCTCTTTCTTTTTCCGTCTCAATGTGTATAGATTTCGTATCTGCCTTTCAAGGATTTTTAATAAGTTCTATGTGAACTATGTCGCTAAAATATATAATCTGCTCATCATAAGTTCAATAGTATATTATTTTTTCTCCAGGAAAAATTTCAATAGCAAGAGGATTAATAAGTCTTTTATAAAAAATAGGTAATACTGTTATTATAATCAACAAATAACCAATTATTCATATATACGTTATGACTAACGAACTAGAATCATCTACAATTGCCATAAAATTTTCATCATAGTAGTATCAGTACAGACTAATACAAGGTAATGATAATAATGCGAATATTAAAATTATACTTAATGATTGACTATAGTTATATTGCGTTGTAAACATGTCCTTTGTGCTATCTGTAATATTATCTAAATTCTATTGTTTTCCTCTCATTATTCAATATTCTTTTCGTATGAAACAACAGGAAGACGGATTATGAAAATCCTCAGTCACTTCGTGACAGCTCCTTTCAGAAAGGAGCCTACCGAAAATCGCCATTCTCCATGATGCATTTCTTTATCGTGGAGGAGGGGAGCGACTCGTGACACTGATGGCGAAGTCTCTCGATGCAGATTTGATAACTGGATTCTTGAGTGAAGGGAGCTTCGATCCTCGAGAGCTCGGATTTACGGGGAAAATGATCGCACTTGGGAAGCCAGTTTTCGCCAAGGGGATGCGTCATCTGATTCTCAAGTGGAGATTCTTCTGGAATGCACGGATCCTTCGAGAATATGATATTGTGATATTTTCTGGAGATTGTCTCGGGGCACTCAGGCATGTCAGGAACGATGCAAAGAAAGTATATTACTGTCATACACCGCCAAGATATCTCTATGATATGCGGGAAAAGTATCTTGCTGGTTTATTTTTTCTGGTTCGACCGATTTTCCATCTCGCATTCATATTTTTTGCATTTGTTTATGAGAAAAACCTCAGAAGATTCGATCACATTTTCACGAACTCGAAGAATGTGCAGAAGCGGCTCAAAGATTTCACGGGATATGATTCAGAGATCATCTATCCACCCACGGATACAGGGAAATTTATACCCACCTCTCCCCAACCCTCTCCTAAAGGAGAGGGAGCTCAGGTATCGTCTCACTTTTCTGAAGGAGAAGGGGCTAGGAGATGAGGTAGGTACTTCCTTTCCTTCGCTCGTCTCTCTCCACCGAAGCGAGTCGACCTCATTGTCGAAGTATTTCTCCAGATTCCTGATCAGAATCTCATTTTCTGCTATGGGAAAAATGATCCTATGAAGGAGGCAATATTGAAGAAAATCGAGTGAAGGAAAAATATCATCGCACTCGAGTCACCGAATGATACAGATCTCATCGCACTCATTCAGGGTGCAACAGCGACGATCTATATTCCTGTGGATGAAGATTTCGGCATGTCACCGGTTGAGTCGATGGCCTGTGGGACACCAGTTATCTGATCGGACGAATGAGGACTTCGTGAGACGGTGATCGATGGAGAGACAGGAAAGCTCGTAGAGATTATGAATTATGAATTATGAATTATGAATTTGAAACAGATAATCCAGAAAACATCGAAAGAAGAGTGGGAAAGCATGCGTGATGCATGTATCGCACGCGCACAGGAATTCTCACTCGAGCAATTCACCGAGCTCCTTCATAAAAAAATACATATTTCTTGAACTGATTAAGATTCTCCATACACTTCGTATACTAATACACACTTTATTAGAAACCTTATGTTTTCTTCTTTTTGCCTCTTCTCGTCAGTTGATGGGTGTGTCATGAGTCACGGAGTTCCTGTTGTCTGAGCAACTCTAACGAGATTCCGTCAGTCTGCATGGTTCGATGCCGATGGTCAAAAATCTGATACAACGGTTACAGATACACATGGAAATTTCCATTTTGACGCAATCTTTCCTTCTTTTGGATTTGGCCGTATTCTCGCATTTCTTCCTCATGAACCAGTGATTTCACAGAAGATTGTTGTACTTGTCGACGGGAAGGAATATATCCTCTGGCAACATTCGAAACATAACTACAACAACAATTGAGAGCTCGCACTTCTGGATAAGGAGACATTTCTATACGTTCAACGGCCGATTCAGCTCTCATGCGCTCTTGAACATCCTGAGAAGCGACATGAGCCATATGAGGTCTACGGGATCGGTGAAATAGTCCCACTTGAATCGTCATCGAATAATCCTCTTTTTCCATCAGTTCTCGTCTAGTTTTTCCCTTGAAAAATCTCTAGAAAAGCTACAATCTCTGTTAATTGATTATTGTTCAAATTATGGCACTCAAAGTTCTCATCCTCGCAGGCGGTAGTGGTACACGTCTCTGGCCACTCTCTCGTAAATATTATCCGAAGCAGTTCCTCAAAATGCAGGAATTTTCAGGGGAATCATTCTTTGAGAAAGCAATGAAGCGAGCACTTCTCGTGACGTCACTTGAGAATATTTTTGTCGTCACCAACAAGGACTACAAGTTCCACTGTATGAATCAGGGAAACATTCAAGAGGGAAATATTCTCGTCGAACCGATGGCAAAAAACACACTGGCAGCGATCCTCCTCGGGATGGAGTCTGCCGAGAGCGATGATATATTTCTCACGCTTTCCTCTGATCACATCATGCGAGACGAAGATGTCTTCGCTCAACTCGTGGAAGAGGCACTTCCTGCTGCAACAGAGAGTATTATCACCTTCGGGATCAAACCAACTCGTCCACACACAGGCTACGGATATATCCGATTTGAACACGGGAATTCTACACCGTATCAAGTTCTCCAGTTCAAGGAAAAACCCGATGAGGCTACAGCGAAACAGTATGTTCAGGATGGGTATTATTGGAACTCTGGGATTTTTCTCTTCTCGAAGCAGGTATTTCTCGACGAGCTCCAGAAGGGGAATCCTGATTATTACAACCTCATACAAGATGGCGTCATAGCTCACTTCGAGTCGCTTCCTGATCTCTCGATCGACTATGGACTCCTCGAGAAGACCAAGAATATCAAGATCGTTCCACTTGATCTCTACTGGAATGACCTCTGAGGATTTGAAGCCTTCGATGAATACTTCCATGAGCAGAATACTCCCTCCGATGCGATCGAAATCCAGTCTTCTGGAAATAGAGTGATCCATGATAGAGAAAAAGTGGTTGCACTCATCGGAGTAGATGATCTCATCGTCGTCGATACTCCCGACGCCCTTCTGATCGCGAAGAAATGACAGACGCAGGAAGTCAAAAAAGTCCTCACAGAACTGAAGTCTCTCGGGAAGACACAATCTGATTTCGGTATGACGGTCTACAGGCCGTGGGGAAGCTATACTATTGTTGACGGAGGAGAAGGATTCAAGACCAAGCGACTCTCTGTCCTTCCAGGAAAGAAGCTCTCGAGTCAGATGCACTATCATCGATCAGAGCACTGGGTTGTCGTGAGCGGAACGGCGAAAGTCACACTCAATGATACGGAGATCATCCTCGCAAAAGGAGAATCAACCCATATTCCGATAGGTACCAAGCATCGACTCGAAAATATCGGTAAGCTCCCACTCCACATCATCGAGAGTCAGATCGGTGACTACCTCGAGGAGGATGATATCATACGATTTGATGATGATTTCGGTCGAAAATAAGCTATGCAATTCCTCTGACTCTACATCTATACGGGAAAATACAGGGAATTTCTTGAACTCCTGAAATCACCTCAGAAAAAGACACTTGTCTTCACTCCCAATCCTGAGATCCTCTTGCGGGCTTCGAAGGATCAGAAATTTCTCGAGATACTGAGGCAGGCGGACTATCTGACTCCTGATGCCAATGGGCTCTATGTCTGAGCTCAGATGCAAGAGGGGAAGTCATTTTTGCTCGCTTGATTCAAGGCATTTTTCTCGAAGAAATTGCTCGAGAAGAAATATGGGGAGCTCATTTCTGGAAGCAATCTCACGAAGGATCTCATCGACCATGCTCAGAGAATAGGTAAGAAGATCCTCATGATCGATAATTATCGTATCGGAGAACCAGAGAATCCATTCGAGATACGGAAGAAGGAAATCCAGGCAATGCTTCCTGAGCTCTTTGCTACTCGATTCCCAGAACTTCAAGTACAGATCATCTTTGATACTGAGAATTCAGTAGAAGAAATAGCTCAGATTATCCAGAAGGAAAATATTTCCTATGTTTTTTCGTGTATTGGGATGAAGACACAAGAACAACGACTTCTAGAAATATTTGCACATATTCCAGAAGTTTTCCCTGTCGTCTGACTCGGAGTGGGGTCATCGTTCGATTATCTCCTCGGACTCCAGAAACGTGCACCCATACTGATCCAGAAACTCGGACTCGAGTGGCTCTATCGTCTCATACTCGAACCGCGGAAGCGCTGGAAACGTATCTGGGATGCTGTGGTAGAGTTCCCGAGGATGGTGAAGAGGTATAATAAATAGGAGATCCTCATTCAGAATACAGACTTCTCAGTAGATTCCCGTCAGATGTGAATCTATCCATCCTACAGATAACTCGACTCACTATGAATACCAAAAAAACAGCATGGCCCAAAAAGAATGGGATCAGAAAAATCATCCTCATGAGAACAGGGAGGTTGACAGATACAATTCCTCAGAATACTCTCGAAATAACAGATCCTATTTTTCCCAAGTCGCTGGCAGAAAGAGTGATCTCTTATTTTAAGGAAAGATAGTCCAGAGCCTTCTTAGTCATAATGTTCGTACTCAGAGACCATATGGATACTATTTTTTTGTATTGAGATGAGAGCAGAGACTCAATCAAAGCCCACTTTTATTACTCGTATCACATAGTTATCGTAGAAGATATCTGCGTCAGGGTTTTTACTCTCATTGGCAAAATTGTTCCAATGATAGAATTTTGACACTCGTGGTGTCGAGAGTACGAGATTGATCCAACTCGGGTCATTCCCATTATCGGCCATCTCATGGCCACCACCTTTATGGGTAAGGGTAAGATCAAAGACAGTGATAGTTTCTCCATTTTTTATCTCTAGTGTCTGTGTATCGGGGTTTTCAAGCGATTCTAGTGGAATACGAGTATCTCTCACTTCTAGGATTACTCCCTCACCATCACTCTCGATATGTATTGCTTGTATTGCCAGGTATTCGAACGTCGTAGAGTCTCCGTTGTACAGAGTATCAGAGTGAATTACATCCCCTTTCGAAAAAGTGAGCATTACAAAAGATTCTTCTGTACCATCTTCCATTATTTTGTGTCCCATCGGGGTATTCTTTATACCAATATCACCAATAGTTACGGTCTCATCTCTTCTAATTGTTATTCTTCGAGGAGCGGTATTCAACATAACTTCTAGTGTCACTGATTCACCATTCCGGTCTACATCCTTTGTATGTATGAGATACCGATCATAGACAAAATCCACAGGCTCGTCTCCTCGGGGGCTCATGACATGTTTCTCCAATTTTTCTTCTCATGGAGCCTGGAGCTCGATCGACGCAAAATACACTTCATCACCATCTCCACCATCTGTGGACATCAATAATTGATGCTCACCGCCGGTGTTTGTGATGGTTAAGGTTTCAAAATGTACGGTCTCCCCGGCTTTTATTGTAAGGGTTTGAGTATTCATAAAAGTGTATGATTATTTGTACGTATCTATTGAAATTTCTATTGAAATCTACTTCTCCTCCTTCATGAATATCAGCCCTTCGAGGGAGAACTTCTTCCCACTGATCCAGACGGCAGGCATATCGAAATCTTCCTCCCCTTCGAAAAATCCACTTCCTTCTCGTGTCATCTCATCCGCGATAAGGAGCTTCAGCTTACGCATGACACCGAGCTTCTCCATGACATCATAGATGCGATTCACTCCATCGACATAGCGCGTATCGGTCATACGAGCAATCTCCTCGATACGTTCGCCCGTCACTTCATAGTCGTCGTCCTCTCGTTTTTTGATATGACAGCGTTTTGCATTCGGTTGATGATGTTTGAGGTCATAGACCTTCATGACTCATGTTTCACTTCAGGATTCAGGAGTGAGAAATCCATCCTCGTTCTCCATCAATGGTGCTTCGATATATTTATTCGGAGGGATCTTCTCGATGAGGAGATCCTTGAGTTCCTCGATACGGATATAGGCACCAGCAGAGATCGTGAGAACGACTTTTTTCTTGGTTGCCTTCTCGAATATTTTCCGCATCTCTTCGAGCTGATCAGGGTCGATGATATCAGCCTTCGAGAAGATGATGAGTTCATCCTTTTCTGCCATGGAAGGACTCCAGTTCTCGAGCTCCTTTCGAATAGTACGATAGTTCGAAATCAGGGCCTCTTCTCCTTGAGTGGCATCGAGGAGGTGGATGATGATACGACAGCGATCAATATGCTTGAGAAACTGAAATCCGAGACCCTTTCCTTCACTCGCTCCTTCGATCAGTCCAGGAACATCCTCGATGACGAGCGAATGATCTTTCCATTCCATGACACCGAGATTCGGAACCAGAGTCGTGAATGCATAGGCAGCAATTTTTGGCCTCACATTCGTGAGTGACTGGATGACGGTCGATTTCCCAGCATTCGGGAGTCCGACGAGTCCGACATCAGCGACGAGCTTCAGTTCCATCTTCACTCATTTCTCTTCTCCAGTATCTCAGAGCTCGGCAAAGTTCGGAGCTTGGCGCGTACTGGAAGGGAAGTGTGCATTCCCGAATCCTCCGCGACCTCCCTCACAGATGACGAATTCTTCTCCTGGCTTCGTGAGGTCACAGATGACCGTTCCATCATCCGCATCAGTCACGATGGTTCCAACAGGTACTTCGAGGAGTGTATCTTCGGCACTGGCTCCATGCATCTCCTGTGTGCCTCATTTCTCTCCGTCATCACCACGAATGAGCTTCATATGACGGAATTTCCCGAGTGTTGTCTCATGGGTTGTTGTCTTGAGGATGATGTTTCCACCTCTCCCACCGTCACCACCGAAAGGTCATCCCTTCGGAACATATTTCTCTCGCCTCCATGAGATAATACCGTCGCCTCATTTTCCAGCTCGGAGCGTCAGATGTACTTCATCGATAAACATGTTTTCAGAATTTAGAATGTAGAATAGAGAATTGAGAAAAACCAAATCCCAAAGCGAATCGACTATACAGAAAACCCGTCAAAAAGCAAAAAATGACAAACAAAACTTGCAAATTAGAAAAATTCTATATGATACGAACATTCTTGGTTTGGCGCTTTGCCAAAAACCTAAAACCTAACACCTAAAATACTCGCCACTATGTCAAAAGGAAAAACAACATTCCAGATCGGAAAATCAGCAAGTGGACTCTCATGGTATATCTACCCAGTCCAGAAGAGAAATCTCCCACAGGGTGAGAAGCTCAAGCTCAAAAAATACGACAAAAAACTCCGCAAGCATGTAGAGTTTACGTTCAAGGACGTAAAATAGTCTGTTATATCTAAAAAATAGTCCAATTACTGGACTATTTTTTTAGATATTTTAATAGGAAATGATTCCCCTGATGATTGATTTACTTCAATAATCATTACTCAATTTATATTCTTGAGTATCCGAAATATGTCTCATTTGGAAATGGTAGTTTTATGTTCATTTCAGGGAAGTTTATAGTCGCTGATTCGAAACATTAATCATTCTTTTTTTCCACTTAGCTGGATATCTCAGTTTGAGTTAACTCATATCTCTAATCAAAACTTTCTCATTGCCTCAAAGTCAGTATAACTATATTCAAATTTCCCTTTAATATACTCACCTATTCTTCATTGAAGCCTTTCATCAACTCCACTAGTTATGATTTCGAATTCTGTATTTGGATATTCAGAAGCTGTTTCGAGTCACATAAATAAGAAAAATATTAGCTTTTACGCACTCTGGAGCTCATAGTCAGGTATGGATGAGAGAAATGTCTCAACTTCTGACTTCTTGGTACTCTGGAGTTCCCGGTAGTACTCTTCGAGGGTGATGAGACGAGCATCGAGGAAGGTGCGCTCAGTATGAGAGAGGATTACACGGGTGATCTCTTCATACTGCATATTATATTGGAGGAGTTTTTTGATGAGTTTTTTGCTGACTTCATGATCGTTCATTTCTCCGAAAAGTTCACGGAGGCGAGGGGAAGTTTTGGTATTTCTAGACATGCAGTGAAGTGTGAATATGTAGATACTGGAATCTATAAGAAAGCTGATCAAGTCATAATCTAGATATAACTTCTGTCATGTCGCCTATAACCTAGGACTATCCTATCAGATCCTTTTTTTTCTGGCAAATTCTTCTGCTTGCATATATCTATTTTTGTCGAGAAAAAAGTTTTGCTTTTCGGAGCCTTCTTTCTATAATGCGCTCGCATTTTCCGAGGAAAATGTTTTTATATCCTTCTTATGACTTGGGTCATAAGATACTAATCCACAGGATTCTATGAGAAAATATGAACTCATGATGATCCTCAATCCAGCTCTCACTGAAGCAGATCGTGATGCACTCATCGCGACTGTCGAATCAGAGCTCGGAGATACTGGCGTATCAATCGTCAGTCGAGATCATCCAGGTGAGCAGAAGCTCGCCTACCGTATCCGCGGTTCGGAGACGGGATACTACCTCCTCTATATACTTGAGAGTGAGGGGAATGGAGGCTTTTTTGATGTCTCGAACTCTTTCAATATCAAGAAAGATATCTGGAGATATATGTTCATGAAGCTGGAAGATTAATCTATTTTCTAAATTTCTCCCCTATGAGAACCATCAATAAGGTCATCCTTATCGGAAATGTCACCAAAGATCCATTCGTCAAGACGACTCCCGGAGACAAGAAGGTTGCAACCTTCACGGTTGCTACCAATCGGTCCTATAAGGGACCATCTGGAGAACCACTCTCGGAGGCTGAATATACAAACTGTGTCGTCTGGGGTCCTCTCGCTGAACGCGCTGAGCAATTCCTCGTGAAGGGCAAACTCGTCTACATCGAAGGTCGGCTCAAGACTCGCATCATCGAGAAAGAAGACGGAACTAAGCTCCACAAGACTGAGGTCGTCGTGGGTCAACTCATCTTCCTCTCGAAGCGCGAAGACTTCGCAGAGTCTGGGGTAGCAGCAGTTGAAGCCGTCGATATGGATGATTTCTCAGACCTCGATGACAAATTCTAGAAAAGTGCATAATGCGGAGTCATAGTGCATAGACGGTTCCATCCGTCTTCCGCAGTGGCGGATCCATTCTTGTCTCCCCCAGAAATTAAAGACGAGGAAGAAATGAGTTCCAATAATCACGAATTCTTTCTTTTAACTCTTAACTCTTAACTCTTAACTCATTTCTTATGACTAAAAAGGCTAAAAAACCTTGTCCAATCGATGCAGAGGGAATCACCCATGTCGATTACAAGGACATCACACTTCTGAAGAAGTACCTGACGAAGTTCAATCGTATCATCCCACGACACTATACTGGTGTCTCACTCGCCAATCAGAAAAACCTCGCAACCGCTATCAAGCGGGCTCGCTATATGGCACTTCTTCCCTATGTTCTCGAAGTTCGTCGTCCGACGACAACCGCTGTGGCAGATGTTCCTGCAGTTCCAGTCGCTGAGAAGTCACTCGACGAGTCAGCAGTCGCCCTCTAATCCTGAAAAAGAGTGAGTCTGGTCAGACTCATCCAAGTTCCTCCTCTTTTTGGTTCAAGCTTTAATAGAAAATCATCCTTTTTGGTCGAAAGGGTGATTTTTTTTTGACAAAAAGAAAGAGATTTGCTAAGATGCTCCTGTCATTCATTATTTCTTAAATACTTCTATATGACTACTATTCAGAAATTCGGGTATGCAACGGTCGCATCACTCTTTGCAGTGACGCAGAGTTTTGCTGCCAATGGTTGTGGACTTTTCGGTTGTGCGAAGGCATGAGACCTGAAGACAACTGACCAATCAGGTGAAGCAGCGATCATGGGACTCATCAAGAGTATCCTCAGCTTCGTGACTATAGTTGCTGTCGTCTACTGTCTTTGGGCTGGTTTTCAGATCATGACCGCTGGTGGTGATGAAGAGAAGGTCAAGTCAGGACGTAAGACTATTATTCAGGTGATTATCGGTATCGTAGTCATGTGGCTTGCATATGCAATTGTCACTTGGGTTATACAGGCACTTGCAGGATAATTCTTCGGTCAGTTCCAAAATCTCCCCA
>JANPGO010000118.1:0-8693 GCA_031423995.1 Candidatus Altimarinota bacterium
AAAGTGACTGTTCAGGATTCCCCTCTTGAGGGGTCGCCGAAGGCGGGGGTGGATATTTCTGATGATCCTTCCTGGGCAAAAAATTCACTCTTCCCATACTGGTCACTTCCAAAAAATAAGGAACTTATAGACCGAGCAAAGGTTCTCAGAAAACAATGAATTCTTTCTGAAGTACTTTTTTGGCAGGCATTCAAGGATAGAGAAAGACTCTGATGGGACATTGATAGACAAGTAATCATATGAAGTTATATTGTTGATTTCTTCATCGCTGAACTCGGACTGGTTTTCGAGATTGATGGATCGAGCCATGAGGGGAAGGAAGATTATGATAGCGAAAGAGAGACATTTCTCATGAGTCACGGGCTGAAGGTAATACACATAGGAGATCTTGATGTGAAAAATAACCTCGAATGAGTGGGTCTCATGGTCGAAGAAAGTATAGCGAGACGGATAAAAGAACTCGAGACCGCCACCCCGCCTCCTCTCGTCGGCACCCCTCAAGGAGGGGAATCCCCAAAGAAACTCCTGAATATCTCCATCAACTCGACTCAATATTTCGGCAATGTACCAGAAGTCGCATGGGATTTCTATATTGGAGGATATCAACCAGCACAGAAGTGGCTCAAGGATCGAAAAGGACGAGTCTTGACTTGGGAAGACATTGCCCATTATCAGTCGATGATTGTCGCGCTTACTGAAACAGTGAGGGTAATGGGAGAGATTGATAGAGTTCTAGTTCTATAAGTATACAAAATATACAAATATAAATACAATCTGCAAGGGATTTTTCTTGAAGCATTTGGGATTCGAGATATACTCTTGGAGTTGTAATCTCTCTTTTTATGACCTCTTCCATCTTCGAATCTATCCGCCACAACGAATATGAGTACAAGTAAAATAATCCACCCTATGTCTCCTCAAATTATCGCCTACATCGATGCATCGAATCTCCGATATTGAGTCGCTCAGAATGGTTGGGAACTCGATTATAAGGCTTTCCGTTCATGGCTTCGGGATAAATTCGGAGTTTCGAAGGCGATATTGTTCATGTGACTCGTTCCTGAATATGCTGATCTCTATAATTATCTCCAGTCTATAGGATACGATATAGTCTTTCGCCCCACACTTACGAGTAAAGAATGAAAAACAAAATGAAATGTCGACGGTGAAGTCATACTAGAAATGTGTTCTGATTTTTATGAAGAGAAGATTGATGTGGCTCTACTTGTTTCTGGAGATGGTGATTATCATTGTATCGTTCATTTTCTGAAAAATCATGGTATTCCTATCAAAATCGTATCACCGAATCGAAAATATCTTTCGTATCTCCTCAAAAAACTTTCAGTACCAACCATCTTTCTCGATGAATTCTCAGAAAAGCTCAAGAGGAAATAAAAAAACCCTCGGATATGCCGTGACATATCAAAGGATTTTTTCATATTTAGTAGGTTGAGTGTATCATTTTATTACAAAATTACAAATTTTTTCTTAAATTTTTATGACTATTTCACTCTTTGACTCTATCCGCCACATCAATGAATATGACCAGGAATACTGGTCCGCTCGTGAGCTTGCAAAGATACTTGGATACGCACAGTGGAGAAACTTCGAAAATGTCATCTCGAAGGCTAAGGATTCTTGTGAAACCGCATGAAATAGAGTAAATGATCACTTTGCCGAAGTCAGCAAACCGATCGAATGATGAAAGTGAAATATCCAAATGGTGAGTGATTATCACCTTTCTCGATATGTTTGCTCGATCATTGCTCAAAACGGTGATCCTAAAAAATCCGCCATAGCTCTTGCACAAATGTATTTTGCTGACCAGACTCGTAGACAAGAACTTTTCCAGCAGTATATATCAGATAAGAGTCGTCTGGAAGAACGGGAAAAATACAGTGAGACGGATAAAAATCTTTCTAGTGCACTCTATACTAAGTGACTCTCCTCTCCTGAGATCGCGACCGTGAAGTCGAAGTGACAGAGAGTATTCTATGCTACTTCCCCCGATGATATGCGTCGGAAATATGCTATCCCAGCAAAAAAACCTATAGTCGATAGAGCCCCGGATATTCTCATCACGGCTCAGTCTCTCGCGAATCAGATGACCGCGATGAATGTGGAAAAAAGTAAGAGGCTCAGAGATGAATTCACCATATCTCACGAACATATGACGAATAATAAGTCCGTAAGAAATACTCTCATTGACAGAGGGATTATTCCAGAAAATCTCCCACCAGCAGAAGATACCAAGAAACTCCCGAAGAAGATCCAAAAGTTCGAAGAAGGATTGGATCCAGAGAATCTTTTATCGAAATAACCATTTCGCCAGGGTGGGCAATATGGTTTTTATCTATTGATACGAAGAGAACCGTTTCTAATTATCACTTACCATAAAACTATGCTCACTTGGCTCATGAAATCAGAACCCTCTGAATACTCTATCGATGATCTCATGCATGATGGATCTTCGAGCTGGTTCGGTGTGCGAAATTATCTTGCTCGCAACTATATGCGTGATCAGATGCAGATTGGTGACAGAGTCCTCTTCTATCACTCATCGTGTCCGGTACCAGGAATTTATGGGCTCGCTGAAGTCGTCTCCCTGCCCCATCCTGATGAGACACAGTTTATCATCGGAGACAAACACTATGATCTGAAGTCGATCCGTGAGAAACCGATATGGTATTGTGTCGATGTCTGATATATCCAGAAGTTGTCAAAACCCATCACACTCTCAGAGATTCGTACGACTCCAGAGCTCGCGACGATGAAGATTCTCGAGAAGGGGAGTCGTCTCTCGATCACTCCAGTGACTGATGATGAATATGGGATTATAGAGAAACTCATTATTTCTTAGACTTCTCCCGAGAGTATTCCTTGAATTGCCCTGCATCCCCCACCTGTATCTGTGCATTCACCATTGCATAGGGTTTTCCATCTTCGGAAATCCATTTCTTGTGCACTGGACGGACAGAGAGTTCCAGGTGGTAGCGATCGCGGAAATAGTCCTGTACATATTTCCGAGTATTACGGTGAAGAGGAGGCGGTAAAGCAAAAGGGTGGTATTGTGCTCTGTCATCCTGAGTATTGCGAAGGATCCAGGTGTCAAAGTCCTGGATTGCTTCGTTTCTCGCAATGACGCCAGTATCACTATAATATACTTTGTGATCCTTGTGGAGGATGACGATGATAGTCGCATCAGGAAGAGGAAATGATTGAGATTTTTTCTCTTCCCGAGGTTCGAGACTTCCGCGAGTTGTATACCATACTCCGGACTGTATAGGATAATTTTCCCAGTCAATATTCTCAGGATTCTTCAGATCGATGATACTCGCGAAGTCCATGAGGGCATTATTTATTGAGCGAACAATATTTTTAGAAGAGTCTTCATGATTGAGTAATACCATTTTTCCCGTACTTTCGTGACCGAAAGTACCAAAGGTCTCGGGGGGCAAAAAACTCACTTCTCCTCGCTCTGCTCATCGATTAACTGTTTTCTTCTTCGCTCAAACAGTTTCGCCCCCCGAACCCCCATTTCACTCTTTTCATCCTTGCTCAGACTGTAGATTTTTTTCAGTTTTTTTTAAAAATTCTCGAAAATCCTCTTCTATTTCCTCTTTTTCTCCTTCAGAGAGTTTCAGATCCTTCCTTCCGTGATAGTATCGAGCAAATACTTTCTCAAGATTGGTATCCCATGCGAGATAAGGCTCACCTGAACCGAATGCAAGAAGAGCACTCGATGTATATCATCATACCCCAGGGAGTTTCATGAGAAGATTTTTATCACGTGGAAATACTCCACCATATTCATCACTCACGATAACTGCAGTCTTCAGGATATTTCTTGCTCGGGAGTAGTACCCCATACCCTGATAGTAGTGAAAGAACTCATCATATCCTGCTCGAGCGAGATCGTGAATCGTTGGATATTTCCTGACAATCCGTTCGAAATAAGGAATGACTCGATCGACTTGTGTCTGTTGGAGGAGGATTTCTGAGAGCCATACTTTGTAGATGAGAATATCGTTGTTCGTTGTTTGATTTTCCTTGTATTCTCTCCATGGGAGGTGATGTCGCCCGTGCTCAGTATACCATCCGATCAGGGTATTCCAGGAAAATGGGGGAAGTTTTTCTTGAGTCATGCATGAATACTAAAGATTTTCTCCTTTCTCGCAAGTACGAGCGTGAAAAAGAGCTATATTTTCCTCGAGAAATCCTCTCTTTTGTGTTGCAAAGACCGAGTGAACAACTATAATCAGAAAAGTTACATTCTTCCTCTCGTACACTATGCGTACACTGAGTCGATTCCTCCTCATCCTGCTCTCAATAGTCTCAGTGGGGGCGCTTTGATATTATGCGTATATTTTGAGCTTTGAGACACTTTCGTATCCATTTCTTGGAACAGATACCCTCCGGGGGAATACGATGGAAGTTGTTCTCGCTGAACCGAGATTCACCTGGAATTTCAACGGATGACCAATACTCGATGAATGAGCTCTCAGATCATCACTGTTTTTCGGAAGTGCAGCACTTCTCACGGATCCGACTCTTTCCGGAGAATATAAGCTCACGGTCTCAGGAGAGTATTTCAAACTCAATGTACGAGACCTAGGAAAATGACAGGCCATTCGCCTCGATGCAACTCACTACAATAGCATCAAGACGACAGAGTACCGTATTCCTCGTGATATCACTCTCACATCATTCGAACATCCACGATCTCTCACCACCGAGTCGGTAGGTCTCCCTCGTGAGAAGATGTATGCGATCTCTATGTATGGTTTCGAGAGCTATACACCCGAGCATATCCGGTACTATATATCCTACGGTCATGATACTGCGTGTACTCCCATGACTTCTTGGCAGAATTTTTCCCAGATTTTTCCCACAATCCGTCGCCCGATGGTCCAAGATGGACAGATTTATCATATGACTGTGAGTTTTGACTATCGATCTGATAGTCCGTACGTCTGTATCCTCGGAGGAGTGAATTGAGTGTATACCGTCGTCGAAGATCGATCATTGACTCCATTCACCGTAATAGGATCAGTCCTCGAATCCCTCTCTCCTGAGTATGATATGCAGACACGAGTTGAGTTCGACTTCTCTCATCACCTCTATGAAGATACTGGGGCTCTCTATAGTCCTGAGTATATCGCCAACAGAAAAGATGCAAAGATCGACTTTCTGAAACATCTCTCAGTCAGTCCTGATATTCCTCTCACTCCTGAGAATCTTATATTCACTCCTGATCGTGCGATTCTCACTCTCCCACTCACAGAATGAATTGAAACCAGATTTTCACTGAATCATCTCTCCGATCTCTATGGTCGTACAGTAGATATAGACTATCCAGTGACTCCTCGACAGTCATCATTTCTCTCCCTCCAGTTCGCTGAGAAACGATCGTACTATCAAGGAAGTGAATCCATCCCAGTCAAAATCTATGCCCTCAAAGCACCAAAGAAATCATATTCACTGAAGCTCTGTCATATGCCACTTGAGTCCTATTCGCATATTGAGAGGATTCTCTCAGATGATATGACAGGAAATACTCTCGATACCCTCTATAGTATCATCAGTGGAAGTGGAGTGTACTCTTGTACGACGAAGCAGATAGACCTCTCAGGAACAGGATACGTCTCAAAGATGGATCTCAAAAACTTCACTGCTGAGAGGAATCTGACGCCCGGGAACTATATTCTCGGATTTACAAATAAAACTGATATCATCGACTTCCAAAAGCCAGTCGTTCCGATTCTCTTTACGGTCATGAATAGTCATATCACGATGAAGGTCGATGCTAGTGGAAAGACAATGTTCCTCATTACCGATATATCCACGGGGAAGCCACTTGCGAATCAAGAGATCACTGTCATGCGCAATATCACTCGTACTTATCATGAGCGGTGGAATAGCACGACCAATGAGACGGATCGAGAGTATACTCCTGTAACTTCACAGGCATTTGCGAGTGGTATGATTCTCGGTCGTACCAATGATCAAGGTTTTCTTGATGTCAATGTCAAAACTCTTATTTGAGGAGATGATTTCTATGGAGGAAGCCCGTATGACCTCTCATTCGAGAGTTGGTGGCAGTATGAAGGTCGATATGAGAGCTTCATCGTCACGTCGAAATCTGACGATCATCTTGGCTACCTCGTGAGCACATGGAATGATGGTATTACTGGGTACAATTTCGGTATGAAGGACTCTGACTATTCCTCTCTCTCCCGACCACGATATACGAGCTATCTTCATACAGATCGCAAGCTCTATCTTCCTGGTGAGACCGTTCACTTCCACGGAGTTCTTCGTGAGAATTCAGCGTCACTCTCTATTCCGACAGAGACGACATTTACCCTCGTTGTCTCCGATGCTCAAGGGAAGGAGGTTCAGCGTACTACTCTGAAACCCAATGAATTCGGAACGATCAGTACCGATCTCATTCTTGCGGGTAATGCTCCACTGGGTATGTATTCAGTAAGTCTGGTCACGGGAGATCAGACAGAATATATAGCGAATGGATCGACCAACTTCCAGGTAGAAGTATTCAAAAATCCAACATTCACTGCGACGGTCGACCTGAAGAGTCCTGATATCATCGATGAGAGTGTCAATGGGCTCAGAAAAAAACCAAATACCGATCCAAATACTCCATGGTATAGCTATGTATATGAAGGGAATTTCTCCCTCCAATGAGTCGTGAAAGCGAAGTACTATAACGGTGCAGAAATGCATAATACCCCATTTAGCTATAAGATCTACCGCAGTCCATACTATGGAGAAGCGTATTGGAGTGATTGTTTCTGGGGGTGTTATTTTGAGCCTGCTCTTGAGTATTATACAGAGGGAAGTGGCATGATCGATCAGGATGGATATGGTGTCTTCCAGGTACCAGTTGCATACAAATCCTTCTTCGATGATTACAAATATACAGCGGAAATTATTGTCAGAGATCCACTTTCGGGCGAAGAAGTGACGACTCCTGGGAGCCTCCTTGTCCGTCTTCCTGAAGAGTTTCGATCTTTTGCACCAGATAATCCTCTGATCTTCACGCCGAAGAAGAAAATACTGCAGAATGGGGAAGATCTCCAGTGAACCCTGAGTCCTGAGCATGGATCCTGGCAGAAGCGACTCGAGGGAAAGTACGGTTATGATATCATCTATCATGAATACCATGATGTTCCTGTTGATGATATTCGTGCTGGGAAGATCCATATCACGTCAACGACTGATCACATCGTTCTCTCTGGTATATTTTCTGGGTCGACTTTTTCGAAAAAAATCGTTGCCTATCCAGCGGGAGAATATATCCTTCGTACCTACCCACTCATAGAGTCTGGATCGACTCTTCCTGATACGGCTCGATCAGAGATAATCTTCTATGTCGCAGGGAATATGAGTGCTCTCCAGGGCTCTACGGTGAGAGTCATTCCAGAAAAAACTATCTACAAGCCAGGAGAAATAGCTCGAGTCCTCGTGACGGTTCCGTTCCCCTCTTCTCACATTCTCCTCACCCTCGAGAAGGGCTGAGTGATCAGGCATGAATATTTCGCTCTCTCAGGGACGACCTTTACTCGTGAATACAAGGTCGATGACTCCCTCATCCCGAATGCTTATATCTGAGTGGTGGCTCTTGCTCCAACAGGAAGTGGTATCGAACGGAACTATGCAGTCGGATATGGTGAGATCATCGCTGATGCCACAGAGAAAAAAGCAAATCTTAC
This sequence comes from Candidatus Altimarinota bacterium, assembly GCA_031423995.1. Taxonomy (GTDB): domain Bacteria; phylum Patescibacteriota; class Gracilibacteria; order BD1-5; family UBA2023; genus STC-74. The sequence goes on from JANPGO010000118.1 coordinate 7,734, forward strand.
CCTCACTCCTGATAAGACCCAATATAAAAATCGAGATACTGTCTCCGTCGATGTCATCCTCACCGACCGATCAGGGAATCCACTGCAGGGTGAAGTGGCAGTCATGGTGGTCGATGAGAGCCTGATACGACTCCTCGGGAATATCGACCTCGATATCCTTCCGAAATTCTTCCAGAAATATCCCTTCACCATGAAGACGAGCCTCACGGCTATTGGGATTGAGCACAATCGTTGGCTCTCTCGCAAGGGATCCAATGGTGGAAGTGGGGACAAGGGTGGTGGATGAGTCGAGATCGCCTCCCGTACACTCTTCCAGAATACTGCCTACTACAATCCAAGTATCCGCACGGATGTGAGTGGTAAGGCAAAAATCACCTTCTCACTTCCTGATACTCTGACGGACTACCGCATCATCACGGTGGCGAACACCAAAGATTCTCATTTTTCCGTTGCAGAGAAGACCATTGAGGTCCGCAAGGATTATGTCATCGAAGCACACGCTCCGATGATCTTGAGACCGAGTGATACGTCTGTCATCACTGCCAGTGTCTTCAATGCAACCAAGAAGATCACGGGTACAACCCTGGTGCTCTCGATCGGGACGGGTACATCACAGATCAAGAAAACGGTCGATCTCACCCTCAATCCTGGGGCATCACTGTCTCGAGACTTCTCTTTCTCAGTCTTTCCAGAATGGTCAGGAAATATTCCATATCGTCTCGACCTCTTCGAGAAGACAACTATTCTCGATAGTCTTTCCTGATCTTTTCGACTCGCACCGATTCCAGAAGGAGAATCCAATTTTCGAACAGTTCTCCTCTATACGGGTTCGACTTTTTCCTATACGCTTCCACGAGCTCTCTCGGGTATGGATCTCGACCGATCCATGGTTTCCGTGACAGTAGCTTCCTCATATCTTCCAGAAATCACTACCGCTATTCGCTCACTCGTCCAGTATCC
>JANPGO010000119.1:0-10074 GCA_031423995.1 Candidatus Altimarinota bacterium
TGATCGATATGAGCAATGATACAGAAATTTCTGATAGATTTTGGTGCGTTCATGCGCGCATCATAGGGAAAAAGTGAGAAAACGCAATTTCCTTTTTATTGTTTTATGACTTTCAGATATAATTCTCATATGTTGTTTCCAGCAATTATTGCATCCTGTTTTCCTTGATCGAGTTCATCATGAAAGAGAGAGAACTTTATTCATAATTTGGAAGCATTCCAAGGGTCATCGCCAGAAATTAGCTCTCTCATATTTGAATTGACACAATTTGCTCAAGAATTCTCCTGAGTCTTATCAGATGAAGAAAAAAGGATTCTTCTAGTCCTCAGAAATCAGTTTGCCACTCTCAATAGTCTTCTTATTGGTTCCAGATCATGGAATAAAAACGATACTCGATATATTGCAGAGCAATTTATGACAATCTCAAGTGTCCAATGAAGTATAATCACTCTTGTCTGTTGATTTTATCAGCAATTATGAATACTTTTTCATCATGATATCTCACGACTTGGTTTCGATGAAAAAAAGATTCGATGATCATTTTTGAAGGAATCAATGATCTTTGTTCTTCACTATATTTTATGGAGACGAAAAGTAGGAATACTATGAACCACCAGAACATGAGTCGCAGATATTTTAGGTTCGAGTTCTTCCTCCGAGTAAGAGCCCGAAAAGCTCGATGTAGTGCATCAGGAATTCATCATCGAAGGGATCGCTTCCATCCTCCATGAAGAGCATGGTACTCCCGATACATCGTCACCTATAGTGGAAGCTGTACATACTTGCAGACTGGAATCGCTGCAGATGTGCCATAGTGAGTGTCCTGAGGCGTGGATCACTCATGAGATCGAGTATACGCACGGGTTTCCCCTTGTGAAATGACTCTTCTGTAATACTTCAAGTATATGGTCGGATGTGCTGTCCATTTCTGAGATTGCCGAGACCGTATTCTGCTACGAGCGTGATATTACCATCACTTCCTAGGATTCTCAGTCAGCATCATCATACCGATGCAATATGGGCAACCGAGAATACGAAGAAATCATATATTTTCTGGAGTTCATGCTTGTCACTGAGGAAGAGTCGCTCAAGTTCTTGGATATATTCGAGCTTTCGCTTGATGACACCATATTCCTTCACGGTCATCATGAGGTAGTCATGCTTCTGGGAGAGAATTGTTTCACTTTTTCGTATGTGAGAAATATTTCTGATCAGGATCATGCCTGTCTCAGGATCATCCTTGGACCAGACGATCGTGAGGATGAGATTGATTCGCTCCCCATCTTTTCTCTTTCCGAGCACTTCGACTTCGATATCTTCATCAACCGTATCGATAATCCTTCGTATATCCTCCTTCATGAAGATGGTCGAGAGTCACTTTTTCGAGACTTCGCTTTCCTTGTAGCCGAAGATGAACTTCGCACCACGATTCCAAGATACAATTTTTTCCTTCTTGATGAGGATGATGCCTTGGAGTGATTGACGTACGACTGAGAGGAGGAGTTTTTCTGATGATTTCTGTTCGACATGCTCACTGATGTCGGTGATGATGCCGAGTGAGCCTCACTCAGGAAGAGGTGTCCCTATGACAGCAACATGGATGAGTGTTCCATCTTTCTTTACGAGTTTTCCCTTGTAAGATGAAGGGAGTCATTTTTTTCGTTTTGTCTCCATCTCCATATGGATCCGTTCCTGAGTTTCTTTGTCAAAATAGAACGTTCCATCTTTCCCAACAACATCACGATTCTCATATCCCGACATTTCCCTGAAACGGTGATTGACATAGACAGTCATATTCTCTTCATCCCCTATCCACACTCACTCATTCATATTCTCGAAAAGGGTCGGCATGATCGATGGAGCGATGTGCTGTATACTGTTCATAGTTATTTATATTAGTTTTACGATATCAGCATCAGTGAGCATATGATCAGTCGATCGGTATTCACCGTTCACATATCATCATTGGATCGTATCAGGGAGCTTCGAATGTATGGCTCGAGCAAAATCCCTGAGAGAATGCGATTTCCTGAGAAGGATCATATCTTGTTCGGGAGAGAGACAATAGATCATATGTTCTGGGAGGGTTGGATTCGAGAGTGGATGAATATCGATGAACCTTCATGATTCCTTGAATCGAGTATATATATGATGCGCTGCGATGCCATGCTCCGCAACTTCATGCATTCTGCGAGTTCGTATCTGGAGTTCTACAGGGAAAGAGGTATTATTTTTTGACTCGAATGTGAGTCAGAGATGCAGGCTCTGATATCCATTTACCTTGGGGATCGCGACATAGTCCTTGTATCGAGTGATGTCGAATGTATAGTATTTCCCGAGATGATCGAGGAGTGCGTAGCAGATTTCAGGATCATCTTCTTCGATGATCACTCGGAATGCGAAAATATCGCGTATACTCTCGATCTTCATATCTTGCTTCACGAGGATTTTCCCATAGACACTGAGAATACTCTTACGTCGTCCAGATACGAGCGTGATGTGTGGAAAGGTTCTGAGTACTCACTTCAATGCACGGAAAAACTCATGGATCACATATCGTTCCGCAGCAATATACTCTACCATCTGTGAATGGATATTCTCATAGACTCCGTTGTCGAGGATTGAGATGCAGAGTTCATCGAGGATGAACTTGTGTTTATGGAGATTGTATTTCTCGAGGAGTCCAGAACAGAGATTGTTGTATCGAAATGCACATATTCGTCTTTTTTTGACATCCTGTTCCTCCTTCAGATATCGGATAAAAAAATCCAAATTCTTTGTAAAGTCTTTTGGTGAGGTATGGATCAGGTATTCGATGTATTCTCTGATGTTTTTCTCGTTCTGTCGACCAGGTCAGACAGTGAGAAAAATGGATTCGAGAAAGTGGGATTTTTTTGGTTTCTTCACTCGGAATTGAATATAAAAAATGTACACAGGTTCATCCTTGCTGTGATCGTTCTTTGTTCTATACGGAAAATATGTCCGGGAGTGGTTATTATATTGGTAATTTCGATATGCACGAACAAAATACTGAGAATTTTTGAAGTTGGACTTTACAATATTTTATATATTATTATAATAATTTTTATTAAACAGTAATAATTACCTTCCACGATGCTCATTTTACCTGGTACTCTATATTTTTCTTCAGATCAATCAATTCATTCTTGAAAGCATTTAAATGAGACAATTCTCAGTGAAATTAATATTATTCTTAGTCATGGAGATAATCTCGATGCTGCTCAAACACAAAAGCTAATAGTTGAGTTTTGATATTTGGAAAATAATCTCATACAATGAAGTAGCTATAATGGTGCGATGCAAGGAATATTGTTCTTGGTGAGGGCGATTCTGAGAAGCCTCACAGTCTCCCTAGAGGGTATTGAATGACTTTTAACTAATCCTTTAGGGCAAGCTTTTCCTCCGACTTCTACAGTAGAAATTCGGAAGGTTTTTTCCTTAATAATTGTACCATTTTTTCATGGTTCGATGAATACAATAATTGATTCATGGATATCATCACCTTCTGCAGAAGTATTTCCGAGAAATACAAATGATGACCAATCTAGGAGATTGAAAGTCAAATTCTGATTTCCTCTTCTTGGAATTTATGCATCAGTTATCTTCAGAACAGCTTATCTAATAAAGCTATCTGATATAGAAAACGAGAGAAGTCCAATAGTTTGTTGATGAATTCGAGACATGGATACTCTATTTATCTTAGTTTTGGTACAAAATCTTTCCCATATATCCACTGAAATATTTACCCATTGACTCTTTGCTTTAAGGAAAAATGAGTGAAGTCTCCCTATCAGAAGGCTCACAACTTTAACTATTCTAAGTATTGCGGTTCTTATCTGAGATTTAGATTGATGAACTCATTATGATTATCAAAGACTTGATATACTGGCAAAACTAATCTCATTACTGCAAAGAACTACTTTTTTTACAAGTAATACAAAAAAAGGAGGAAATATACCATTACAAAAAGAACTAGAATCCGCACTTTTTACTGATTTCCCATTAGTCATTTGAGTTCAAGGTGCGTAGAGGTTCACTGAGACACTTTTTCATCTTGAATTTATCTCATAGCATTTATATTACATAATTATGTCATTCGAATCAGCATTACCAGTAATTCCAGAAGACAGAATAGAATCTATTAGATCAGAATTAGCGCAACTTGAGGATTTAAATAGATGATCTCCAGTTGAATTCTACGCTCAGCTTCAATTATTTCTGAATAAATTCCAGAGAGAAATTATTTTTTTTCACCTTAAACCCATTATTGCTGCTCAGGTATGAGGAGTTATTGTGGATTATAATACAATCAAAGTTAGTATCATGACAACTTATGGATCACTCTTATTACTCATTTGACAACTCTTAGAAGATCCTTCGCGTCAAAGTAACACTCATTTTAAAATAGTGATCGAGGCTAACTTAGATGCTCTTAGAATTCGGTCTGGACTTTTATTTTCAACTCCAGCACCACAAGTATGAATTTCTAATTACCCAAGTATTTAAAAATCCCAACTTCCTGCCATATTGGAGCTCTGTGTATAGTTGATGACGGTGGTTTCGAAGAAGTTTCCCTTATCTGCATTGGGGTCCTGGAGACGGTCGAGGTGCTTATACGGATTGACGATCGCATCTGGATACAGTGGATCCATCCCGAGCATAGAGAGGCGCTGATTGGCGAGCCATCGAGTATATCCTGCAGTACTCTCTCCACTGATTCCCATGATCTTGTTCCCGAGGATGAATGTGCTCCATGCGATCTCCTGATCGACGGCAACGGTCATCATATCTCGGATCATCTGCTCATCGAATACTGCAGGAAACTCACGTTTGATTTCTTTGATGATATTCGCAAATATTGTCACATGCGTGAGCTCATCACGGCGAATATAGGCGATCATACGTCCTGTCGCAGGCATCTTCATATGATCGACGAGCGTATCGAAGAAGGCAAAACCATTGTAGAAGTAGAGTGACTCGAGGAGGAAATTCGCGACGATACCACGGAAATAGTTCTTCTCTGTGGGTGCATCGATGAAGTCCTGATAGATCTGACCGATATACTGATTGCGATCGAGGAGAATCTGATTCTCTCTCCAGAAATAGTAGATCTCATCACGATCTTCGGCAGATACGACGGATTCGAGGATCGTCGCATAGGACTGGGAATGGATCGCTTCCTGGAATGCCTGGATCGCGAGGATGAGGTTCACTTCTGGACTGGTGATGTAGTCAGAGAAATTCGGAAGATTCACGGTCTGGATCGAGTCGAGAAATATGAGGAATGAGAGGATTCCCTTATAGGCTCGTTGTTCCTCTGGAGTGAGCGTGGTCGCGAAGTCTCGGGCATCATCCTTGAGTCCTGAGACCTTCTCAGGAACCCAGAAATTCCCGATCATGATTTGATAGAGACTTTTTGCCCATGGGTACTTCACAGCATTGAGATTGAAGAGACCGGTCGTTGACCCCTTGATGATCGTGCGGACGCTGACGTCATCGTTGCCTGCTGGGTTGAATATTTTGTTGCGAAGGATTGTATCTTGAGGTGACATATATGGTGGCTTATGATGTTCTAACTACACAATATGTAGTGAAAATCAGTATAGATCTTTTCGTTTTTTTGCAACACTTTTTTAGAAAAATACTTTGACCACTTTCTCATAGAGGATCGTCGCGATGAGTGAGCCGATCGTAGAAGCCAGGACGAGCCCATAGATGACCATGAAGTATGCTATATGTGCCCTCATACGGAACATGAAGGATCGGCCATATTGCTCGAGGAATGCATGTCCCATCGTCGAGAGGAGATAGGTCTCAGTATCGTTGTGGTCATCATTTCTATAGGAGGCGATCACATAGCCCTGATTGATCAGGTATTCGAGGAGGAATATCTCCTCCGCCGTGTCAAAAGGGCTCACGATATCGATACTCTCCATGTGACGCTTGTAGAATGACTGGTTCAGGATCGAGCGGAAGTCTTCGGACTTCAGGAATCGATAGACTCTTCGTGGAGAGAACATAGGTGATTATTTTTTCTTTTCTGATATAAAAAGCGAAGTCGTATAGACGAAGAATGGAATTCAGATAAATTGATAGAAAATCGTAAATATTTTTCAGCCATCGGTTTTCGGAAAGAAATCCCCATATCCAACGGCGGCAAGCGTCGTCGAAGAAAAATAGAGTGCATCCAGGTATCGCCACCCTTCCATAAAATGATAGAATATACCTCCAATGATGAGAATGATGATGACAACGAATATCTCGATCTCGAGCTTCTCGATCATAGAGAGGCCAGAGTAGACTTGGGCAAGTGACTTTCTGAACATAATTAATTATTTTTTTGTGGTGAATTTTCTTCTTGGAGTACTCTGGCTTTCTCATGGTTCATCCTCGATGATTCGCTCGACATCCTTCTCAACACTATGCATCTCTCGTTCGAGCATTGCGTCCTGTCTCTGGATTCTCCGGAAATTCGTCTGGAAGACGACATTCATCGAATAGAGAAAGAGTGGGACATAGAAGATCGCATAACCCATCGTGAGGATCTTACCGCCGATCGTCATCGGGACAAGGTCACCGAATCCGATCGTTGCTGTCGTGATGATCGTGAAGTAGAGCGCATTAAAGTAGCTCTCCCCGATAGGATATCCATGTTCCAGGTGGTGGATGAGGACGGTTCCTATGACCCAGCTTCCGAGAAAGATGAGACCGATCTCGATATACTTGCGGTGGTGGATATGGAGCATAGAGAATGATTTCTAGAACTATAGTACCGAGTATAACGAGATAGAGAGAAATGCAAGTATTTATAATCGTTCACTCGCCAACAATAAACATACAGCTCAGCCGTAGAATTGTGTAAATATTCAAACTATATCTTGATTATCGAAGTCTATTCTGGGAATTAATTCTATCTGTGCTTTTATTAGGAGTCTAGACAAATTCAACAGAACCATTCCACGGAAATATCATAATGTACTGGCAGTCAACTGAGCTTCCCTTACCACAAGTTCAGCTAAAGCTTTTGATTCTAGAATATCAATTAATAATGCTTTCTCTATCCGTATACCTACTAACATTCAGAGGTTTTGTACAAGAGGATTTTGTTTGTGTTCATATATTCAAAAACCAGCAGGAAGAATAGACATATTGATATAATATATTTAAAATAATATAGTCAATAGATTATTTATATCTCTATTATAGAATTAGTAGACCCAGAAAAAGCGCAACATTTCTTCTATTTATAGTTTGTCTTCATTCTGTCTTTGATCTTTGGTATGAGATTCCTAGTATGAGAATTCGTTTGTATATAGTTCATCTTATTTTTTATGATATATTTTTCTCGTTGACTCTGCAGTTTCCATTATCTGGCGTTTATTCTGGTTCTTGTCGGCGCGCTGAACTGGTGACTCGTCGCGCTCGGAGGATATATCGGTACGAATCTGAATATCGTGAATCTTTTCCTTGGTACATGGCCGATGATCGAACGACTTGTGTATCTCTTCGTCGGACTCGCTGCTGTCGTCATGCTGTTCCAGTCATCATGCCGTGCTTGCAATGATACAATCTCGCATAAATAACTCTCGAATCCCTTCTAGAAGGTTCGCAAGCAGAAGAAACTATCAAGCATCGACTCGGTGGATAGAGTGGGTTATTGGTAGTATTACGATGATAATGAGAAATATCAGATTCCCCTCGAGATAATTAGACTCACTCCTCTAATATTCAATTTATACGCTGAATTATGCCATTCAAGATTCTCATACATTCCAGGATGTAAATGTTATTGAGTGCAACTCAGGATAGTTTCATGAGTCAGTTTACAGTTCATTCATCTGCATTTTGGATATCTGTGATAAGCATTTCTCATAGGGCTTGTATTTTTCGTAAGAGATCATCTCGAAGTTCTCTCGCTTTAATATGGTCTGGAGGATTACCGATAGATCAAGTGATATAACGAATCATCGGTCAATAGCATCAGTAACATCTGCAATGAGTGTAGATACAACGATAAGTGGACTATCAGTAACATCTCTCAAAAAGGTTGCGAATGTTCGATCAGGGAATAACATTTCCGTATAATATAGAATAGTTCATTAAGTCAAATATAAACTCATGAAAATTAATTCTAGTTCTAATCTATGGTACCTGAATTATTATAGAATAACAATAAAAAATAAGTGAGCTCGTTTTATTTTTATCAACCTTTCAAACGTATACAATTCTTTGTCAGATGATTTGCTTTTAGATTATTCATTTTCACCTCCCTAATCGCACAAGACCTCAAAAAATCTCACCTACTATATCATTGCAAGCGAGTCGTGGCGATCCAGGAAAAAATAAATATGGAATCCTGAGTGGCTGGATTGCTTACCCCTCTTATGTGTCGCCCCGACTTCGTCGGATGCTCGCATTCGGGAGTATGGCTCACTATGGTCGCACATCGTGGCTCGCAATTACTAAAACCAATCATGAAAAAAATCCACCTTGCCCTGTCATTCCCACGCTTCGCTCTGGACAGGCTCTGAACTTGTTTCAGGATCCAGAAGAGAAGATGCTGAATATATTTCAGCATGACGAGGGATAATAATATCTCGTGAGTCTTCGAAAAGAAAAGTTCACCCGAGGGAGGGTGGACTTATTGGAACCAGCGACGTATGACGAATTTCTTCTTTCCTTCTGGAACACTGTCAGAATACTCATTCACTCATATTCTATTCTTCACTTCTATGAGTTCAGTGAGTGCCTCCTCTATTCATCTGATACGGACTCCATTGGGTTCTGAAGAGAGTCATGTTCCTGTGAAATTCACAGTACTCTCGAGAATGTGTTTCTGATCGATGACGATCATATTGTGTCACTTCCATACGATGATATCAAGTGGTTTCACAAGGGCTGCGATCTCTTTCGGTGACTTCCCTGCTATCTCGAGTCCGGTACCGAATGTGATGAGCTTGCTCGTATTGCGAGGTGTATATCCATTCGTTGCCCAGTAGAGGATCCCAGAGCAGTCCCATCCATCGAGTATCCACTTCTTCTTCATGGGAGCATCGAGAGTATTCTGTGGTCGATAGAGTGTCTCGAGGTAGGGTACTCATCCGAGCGCATTGCCTCACCAGACATATGGTTTCCCAACTTGGGATCGGAGACGGTTGATGATCACACTACGCGTGGGGAGTACTATGTTCCTCTCTCTGAAAGGAGTCGATACCTGATACACCTGGAGAAATCGCGCATCGATATAGTGAGGATCACTATCATACGGATATTCTTTGCTCGTCACTTCGAGGAGGGTGTATCCATTCTTCGGAAGGATCTTCTGCACATGTACGACAGATTTCGGGAAAAGGATAGTCTCAGTAGGATCTATCTGTTGCCAATCATCGAGTATCAGTGATCCGCCCGTTCCTCATCAGAAATATCGAGGGAAATCTTCGAGATAGAACATCGGTGTATATCATCGCGTGAGAGCTGAGAGATCGAGAGTTCCACTCGCTATCTCTTGATTCAGCCTGGTGGCATAAGCACTCAGAATATATGGAGAAATAGGCTTCATAGGCTCACTTGCCCAGAGAGATCATCCACTCAGAAGTGAGCTCAAGAGAAAGAGAAAGACAATACGAATCTTCATAGAATTTTTAGATAAAAATATGCATATAAGTATCCTAAAATGGGAATAAATAGCAAATATTTCTCAATGTGACTTTCCATAACGGCGAACTCGCGAAAAGAAAAATCCACCCTGCTCTGTCATCGCGAGCGAAGCGTGGTAATCTATTACTCTGTCATTTCGACTGGAGCAAAGCGAAATGGAGAAATCTTGCTCAGTCGCTGGATTGCTTCGCCCCCCAGGGGGATTTCTCTCCTCATTTCATTCGGATTCACCTTTTTCCTCGCAATGACAGAAACTAAGGAAACACGGAAAAATACCAATAAAATCTTCAAAAAAAGAGTGTAAATGCACTCTTTTTTCATATAATGTAAGTACAACTTTTAGCTTTCTAATCTTGTTACTATGAGTTTTACATGAAGCTTTCTCTCATTGGCTAC
>JANPGO010000120.1:0-7679 GCA_031423995.1 Candidatus Altimarinota bacterium
GTAGCCAATGAGAGAAAGCTTCATGTAAAACTCATAGTAACAAGATTAGAAAACTAAAAGTTGTACTTACATTATATGAAAAAAGAGTGCATTTACACTCTTTTTTTGAAGATTTTATTGGTATTTTTCCGTGTTTCCTTAAATAACCTAGGTGTCTTTTTCTGAGGTGACAAAGAAGCAATGAAAAAATATGTTCTAGGATATATAGAAAAGAATAAAGATCCGAGCATACTCTACGAAGATTATTCAAAGATTTTTTCTTCTGAAGATTTGAGAGAGATTAATACTGCTATACGGAAAATATGAGGTAAAATTCTCGGTTCTCCTATACTTTCTCCAGACCAGACACGCACACAAATGACTGATCTTTATCGAGATTATAGTAATAATCCAAGATTATCCCATGTACTGAGAGATATAGCTGGGTTCTGGGAAGAGTCATATTCGAGTATTGTTCCAAAGGATGAAATAATTAGAAAACTCACTGAGTGACAGGATTATCTTACCTTAATAACGTTTGCGAAAAAATTTGGCATTGAACCTGCACAAATTCAACAATATGCTACCCAATTAATTACGGCACAGATACCTATTGCTAATAGTAGTGATAGATCGAATATATTCTCAAGTACTCTTGCACTTATTGAGAATGGTACTTTTCCACCAGAAATGTATAATGCAGTTCTGATTAGCATGAAACAATATAATGCAGAATGACTCCTTATTCTTTCTCCAAAACTTATCCATGTATATTGACCCTCAGAGTATACTAGTTGGCTCCTCTTAAAACAGGAGTATACTGAAATTGCAAGAATGATTTCAATTCTTAGACCAAGTATGGAACAAGCGTTGAATTTACTAGATATGTTTTCACAAAGTATAAATAATCAAGGTAATATTTGAGTAGTTCTCCGATATCTCGATACACTTGGAAAGTAGTTATTATTTTTGAAGATTCAATAATTCCCAATCATCCATCTTCACTGCCTCCGCCCGTATCTTCTCATCATATCCGCATTCTACGAGCCATCTCTTTATAGACTCTATATCATAGTGACTTCACCGGAGATTCGAGAGGAGCGTCTTGCGAGGATGGGTGAAGGCGATTCTCCAGAGAGTGAGGAGTGATCCTTCTCGATCTCTATTTCGATCACGTTTTACCGTGAACTTCAGGACGATCGAGTCGACATTGGGTGCTGGATCGAAGGAATCTCGTCCGACATATCGGACGATCTCGATATCCTCACAGGCGAGCTCCATAGCGAGGGAGAGATAGGAGTGATGTGGCTTGCGTGCACGACCTTCGAGAATCTTTTCTCCCACTTCTTCCTGCATCATGATGACCATTTCTAGTGGTGGATAGAATGACTGTACTTTTCATGATTGAAAAGTACCAAAAGCTCCCGAGGGGTCAACAAACTCACTCTCACTCTGCTGTCGCTCATCAGATCGCTGTTTTCATTTCCGTTCAGACAGTGTCGCCCCCTCGGACTCCCCATTTTGTACTGAATTTCATCAAGTGTTCTTTGGATACAAAAAATAAAAAAGTATCGGACTCGTTATATAGTAGGGGATATTCGCGATGATCGAGTATTCCTCGTAAGATGGAGTGAAGGTGAGGATATCTTGATGATGAAGAGTTATTGCTGCTTCTTCTTCCGTACTTTCGTGACCGAATCCCCCAGGAGAGCCTCTCTTCTCATTTCATTCGAATTCACCTTCAGTACCAAAGGGTTCGGGGGGCAAAAAACTCGCTCCTCCTCGCTCTGCTCATCGACTTGTTGTTATCTTCTTCGCTCAAACAGTTTCACCCCCCGAACCCCCACTTCACTCTTCTTGTCATCTATTTTGAATCTTGAATCTTGAATTGAGAATTTTTATCATATCCGTATCGAGTTCGACGAGGTCGAGGCTCGCAGGTTCACTCGCGATGATGTACTCAGTGAGTGCTCCATATCCCGGTCAGACTTCGATGATGTGCTTTCCTTGTATCTCGATCGAGTTCGCGATATCTGCGAGCGCTTCCTGATCGATGAGGAAGTTTTGTCCGAGAGATTTTTTGGCTTTGATAGTTTGCATACAGATTTCGTCATTCCGTACTTGATACGGAATCTTGAATTTTTTGGATTCCTGCGTAGGCAGGAATGATGAGATTATGAGAATATGAAGAGTATCATATAGAATTCCTCTATTTTTCCAATTCCTGTCTCATTTTTTTATACAGTGGATGGTTTTCAGACTTTCTCTTTCTCGAGTTTTTCCTTTCCTAGAGAAGAGAAGACGACAATCGGAAAAAAGTTTTTGACATTACTTTCATTTTTCATATTATCTGGCTACTTTTTGCAAAACAATAGTGATGTTGCTGGGTAACCATCCTCTCTTGGATGACTCCTTGCAACCTCTCATTTTAATATCTATTCTCCACACACCATGGCTGGAATTATCGGAAGAAAACTCGAAATGACCCGTGTGCTTCACAACGGGACTTTCACACCGGTGACGCTTATCCGCGTTCCGACACTCACAGTTGCTCAAGTCAAGACAGAAGAAATCGACGGCTACAAGGCAATCGTCATCTCTATGAATGACACCAAGCATCCAACCCTTCGTGAAGTTCCTATTACAGGCGCTTTCGAATCCCTCTCTAAGGGTGACGAGGTATCACTCGATCTCCTCGAAGGTGTTGCAACATTCACACTCTCATCAGTATCGAAGGGGAAGGGATTCCAGGGTGCGATGAAGCGTTGGAACTTCCATTGAGGTCCTGCTTCACATGGTTCGAAGTTCCACCGAGCACTTGGTTCTATCGGTAACCGCAAACCTCGCCGTACAAAACTCGGAAAAAAGATGCACGGACATATGGGTCTCGACACAATCACTCTGAAGGATGTTCCACTCGTTCTCGTGAACAAGGAACTCCGCGTGATCGCTCTCAAGGGTCCAGTTCCAGGCGCACGCAACTCACTGATCACACTTACGTTTTAGTCTTTAGGTACATTCTAAATTCTAAATTCTACAAACTAAATTCTATCCACATGAAAGCTCCTCTCTACGACATCAACGGTACATCCAAGGGAACAGTCGACCTCGAGGCGTCATACTTCGAGATCACTCCGAATATGAGCCTTATCCACCGACTTCTCATCCTTCAGCAGGCGAATGGTCGTATCGCTATCGCTCATGCGAAGCATCGTGGTGAGGTTGCAGGTTCGACGAGGAAAATGTTCAAGCAGAAGGGAACAGGGAATGCTCGTATGGGTGACCGTCGTTCTCCAATGCGTCGTGGTGGTGGTGCCGTCTTCGGTCCTCGCAGTGAACGCAACTACACGGTATCGATGAACCGTCAGGAACGTAGACTCGCGCTCACATCCCTCCTCTCGACGAAGGCAACGGAACAAAATATCAAAGTCATCGAATCATTCGGATCAACTGCAACAAAGACCAAGGGTATGATCGCTCTCCTCGGAGCTATGGAAGCAAAGAAACCACTTCTTGCTATCACTCGTGAAGAGAAGGATCTCGTTCTCGGAGCATGGAATATCGTTCCATCAAAGGTCGTCAATGTCGAATACCTCAATCCACATGATCTCCTCAAATATCAGGATGTGATCTTCTCAGAAGCAGCACTCAAGCATCTCTATGAACATTTCTCAAGATAAAGTAGAATCCAGAATTTAGAATCCAGAATCAGTTTCTCTCTAAATTCTAAAACCTAAAACCTAAATTCTTTTTCCCATGAACTCTCTCTACTCAGTCATCAAGCGATTCGTCGTCACGAACAAGTCTACCGACGGTGAAGTCCGCGGTGTCTACACCTGCATGATTGATCCTGCTGCGACCAAGATCGACGTCAAGAATGCATTCAAGAGCCTCTATGGTGTCGAAGTCGAGAAGGTCAACGTCCTTCATACTCGAGAAAAATTCCACAATACCAAACTCGGGATCGCACGAAAAAAGGGAATCGAGAAGAAGGCAATGGTGACACTCAAGAACGGTCAGAAAGTTGCAAACTTCGAAGTCATAAAATAGTTACTAGAAATTAGTTGTTTGGTGATCGGTAAAATTCCAATCAATCCACTCATCACTAGCCCACTCATCACTATCCCACTAATCACTATATAATATGTGAATCAGAAAGTATAAACCTACCACCCCATCCCGTCGCTTCATGACAGGGCTCACATACGAAGAGCTCACTGCTACTGAACCATACAAGCCACTCACGACATTCATGAAGAGTAAGGCTGGTCGCAATAGTGCTGGTCGAATCTCCGTACGCCACAAGGGTGCAGGTCATAAGAAGCTCTATCGTATGGTGGACTTCAAGCTCAATAAGCTCGATATCCCTGCTCGTGTTGAGACAATTGAGTATGATCCATATAGATCTGGATTCATCGCACTCGTCTGCTACCGAGATGGAGAGCGCCGGTATGTCCTTGCCCATATTGAGATGCATGTTGGGGATGAGATTATCACTGCAGCGACTACCAAGGCAATTGCAGGAAATCGTATGGAAATCGGAAATATCCCCGTTGGACTCTATGTTCATAATGTTGAGATGATCGTTGGTCAGGGGGCAAGCACTATTCGTTCTGCCGGAACTTCTGCTCAGGTTCTCTCTCAGGAAGGTGAATATACTCAGCTCAAGATGCCAAGTGGTGAGATCCGAATCGTTCACAAGAAGTGTTTTGCCTCGATTGGTACGGTATCCAATACAGACTGGAATCAGATCACTATTGGTAAGGCAGGTCGTTCTCGTTGGATGGGTCGTAGGCCTACTGTTCTCGGTTCATCGATGAATCCTGTGGATCACCCACATGGAGGAGGTGAAGGACACCAATCAGTCGGACAACGAAAAGGCCCAAAGACTCCATGGGGTCGTCTCGCTCGCGGTGTCAAGACTCGTTCACGAAAGAACACAGATCGTTGGATTCTCAGAACTCGTACAGGAAAACTTCAAGGCTAATTCCCAGTGAACAATTCACCATTAGTAATTAATAATTAAAATATGACTCGCTCGCTCAAAAAATGACCATATGTTGATCTTCGTGTTATCAAGAAGGTCGAAGCACTGAACACGAGTGGCAGAAAGTCTGTCATTAAGACATGGTCACGTTCATGTACGATCGCTCCTGAGTTCGTCTGACATACATTCGGTGTTCACAACGGAAAGCAACATGTTCCAGTGTTTGTCACTGAAGACATGGTCGGACACAAGCTCGGGGAATTCTCCTTCACTCGCCGATTCCAGGCACATTCTGGTAATAAATAGCATAACAGAAGAACAGTAATATAGAAGAACTGAATTATATCAATTCATCAACTGTATAGCTGTAATCCTACAACTCTTAAATTCAAACTTTATGAAAGCTTCAATCAAAAACGTCCGCATCTCTCCAAAGAAACTCAATGTGATCGCCTATATCATCAGAAATATGGGAGCACGTGAGGCACTTGATACACTCAAGTTCATGCCGAAGAAGGGTGCAGATATCATGTACAAGGTTGTTGCAAGTGCACTTGCAAATGCTAATCATAATGATTCTCAGGCTGGTGCCGATCTGAAGATTGCTTCTGTCAGTGTGAGTCAGGGTCTCGTCTACCGACGAATCAATCCAATCTCTCGCGGACGAGCACATCGTATCCTCAAACGGACTTCCCACGTTGATCTTTCTCTCTCTGTAAAATAATTTTTCTTCTATCTCACTATGTGACACAAGGTTTCACCCCTCGCATTTCGCATCGGATACATCAAGACATGGCGTTCAACAGGATACTATGATACAAAGTCATATGCTGAACATGTTGCTAATGACGTTGCTATTCGAAAGATTGTGACAAAGCATTTCAAGAATCTTCCAGTTGCAAATATCTTCATCAATCATAATGGAAATAGTGCACTCTCGATTGTGATCTTCACGTCTCGTCCAGCACTCCTTCTCGGATCCAATGATGAGAACATCAATACACTGAAGAATAACCTTGCGACCCGATTTCTTGGGTATACATTCACTCTTGAAGTCAAGGAAGTCAAGAAACCTGAGCTCTCAGCAGCCATCGTCGCTGACTCAGTCGCTCGTCAGATAGAGAAAAAAATGCCTTACCGAAGAGTGATCAAGAACGCGATCGCAAAAACTATGGAAAAGGGTGGACTCGGAATCAAGGTCAAACTTGGAGGACGACTCAATGGAGCAGAAATCGCTCGTCGAGAAACCTACAAGGATGGTAGTATCCCAACACAGACAATCCGTGCAGATGTTGATTTTGCTTATGAACGTGCTGAGACTCCTGCTGGTACCATCGGACTCAAGGTCTGGATCTACAAGGGTGAAGTCTTCAAGAAATAGTTTCCAATAGAAAAAATTGACTTGCAATTTTAAAAAATTACTTATACTCCTAACGCTCTTCTCATGCTACAACCGAGCAGAACAAAATATCGAAAGACACATCGTGGTGTCATCAAGGGTCTCGCGACTCGAGGTTCAGATGTCAACTTTGGTGAATATGCACTCAAAGTCACGGAATCTGGATACCTCACTTCTCGTCAGATTGAATCTGCACGAAAGGCAATTGTCCGTTTTCTCAAAAAAGGTGGTCAACTCTGGATCCGTGTGTTCCCAGACAAACCATATACGAAGAAGGCTCTCGAAGTTCCAATGGGAGGTGGTAAGTGAGGCGTCGAAATGTATAGAGCTCCGGTAAAACCTGGTCGTATTATCTTCGAAATGGGAGATATCTCACCAGAAGTTGCCAGAGAGGCTTTTACACTTGCTTCGTATAAACTTCCACTGAAGACGAAAATTCTCCTCTCTCGTCACGAGATGTAACCCGAAATCCAATTCCTAATTTCCATTCATATGGCAAAGTCAAAAAAATCAACAACCACTGAAACAAAGGATCTTACCACCCTCCGTGATATGGATCGTGTGAGCCTTCTCGCTGAACTTCATGATGCTCGAAAATCACTTTTTGTTCTCCAGATGAAGCATTCGCTCGGTGAACTCAAGCAGCCTCATCTGCTCACGCGTGCACGCAAGTACGTTGCTCAGGTCTCCACGTTTCTCACGGCCGCTGTCTAAATTTACTCTCTTTCCCTTCCGTTATGCGTACAAAGACATGAATTGTCACCAGCACCAAGATGCAGAAAACTATCGTCGTCACGGTAGACTCGTATAAGACTCACCCGAAGTATAAGAAGCGATATAAGGCTTCTGTAAAGTTCTATGCTCATGATGAGAATGGACTTGCGAAACTCGGTGATACTGTTACCGTTTCTGAGACTCGACCACTTTCTCGCCTCAAACGTTGGTCACTTATCGAAGACTCTATTGTTTCTCACTCTGAAGCGTAGTTCTCAAGCACTGAGTGCTCACCGCATTCGCTTGAAACATTATAACTTTATATTCCAAAAATATGATCCAGACAGAAAGCAGACTCGCGATCGTTGATAATACTGGTGCCAAAGAAGCACTCTGTATCAAGGTACTCAAGGGTTCAAAGCGCCGGTATGCAAGCGTCGGTGATATCATTGTCATCTCCGTCAAACGTGCCCTTCCAAATGGAAACATCAAGAAGAAATCTGTCTGTAAGGCAGTGGTTGTCCGTGTTGCCAAGGAAGTTCGAAGAGAAGACGGTTCATACGTCCGATCAGATGATAATGCCTGTGTAATCATTGATGA
>JANPGO010000121.1:0-7416 GCA_031423995.1 Candidatus Altimarinota bacterium
CTTTGGTGCGAAATGATAGGTCGTTGTCTCAACTTCTGCTTCCTTCATCTGGCTTGCGACTGTTCGTTCCCAGATAAGTCGGTAGAGCTTTGCCTCCATGCCGTCGAGATGAACAGAATCTGGAGTTTTATCGATATATGCTGGGCGGATAGCTTCATGTGCCTCCTGAGCATTTGCTTGCTTCGTCTTATATTTTCGACCATTTGGAAGCGAGTATTCCTTTCCATATTCTTGTTCGATAAATGTCCGAGCAGTTGCAATTGCAAGATCTGAAAGATTCACAGAATCAGTTCGCATATAGGTAATATGACCATTTTGATAAAGCCGTTGAGCTATATCCATAGTCATTTTTACTCAATATCCGAGCTTTCGAGATGCCTCTTGCTGGAGCGTCGAGGTAGTAAATGGAGCACCTGGTACTCGAGTAGAGGCTTTTACATCGGCATCCTGGAGCATAAAGTCTTCTCTTTGAGAAAAAGAAAATACAGCATTTCCTTTCTTATCCTGTGTCGGCTTTACCTGAGATACCACAATTCCATGACGGGTAAAAAAACTCAGAGCATCCTGTTCCTGTTTGAACTTCTGATGCTTGCCTGCTATTTTCACGAGTTCGATAGTCAGGGAAGTACTTGATCCAAGTTTTGCTGAAATCTTCCATGATTCTTCAGGAATAAATGCTCGAATCTCCCGCTCACGTTCGACGAGAAGCTTCACTGCTACTGACTGAACTCGTCCAGCGGAGAGTCCAGATCGCACCTTGCGCCAGAGCACTGGGGAGACCTCATATCAGACAATACGATCGAGAATACGCCGTGATTGTTGTGCATTTACAAGATCGAGATAGATCTTGCGAGGATTCGCGATCGCATGCTCGATAGCCGTCTTGGTAATCTCATGGAAGACGATACGATCAACCTTCGTAGGATCAAGCCCGAGGGCCATGCAGAGATGCCATCAGATCGCCTCACCCTCACGATCTTCATCGGTTGCAATCCAGATTTTCTCTGCCTCTTTTGCGAGCTTCTTCAGTTCAGTCACTCGTTTCTTCTTCTCAGAAGTGATCTCATACTCTGGGATAAATCCTCAAGGAATATCGACACCTATATTTTTCTCTGGAAGGTCTCGAATATGACCAAATGATGCCTCGACCTTATAATCTTTTCCAAGGAATTTTTCTATAGTCTTTCCTTTTGCAGGAGACTCAACGATGACAAGATTTTTTGACATAATGCAGAACAAAAACTGCTCCCTAATATGGGAACGCGATGAAAAAAGTCAAAAAGAAATAGTATTTCGGAGAAAAATGGGCGATATATCATCTCTAATCTGTATCCTTTGAACCCGCGGACCAGGCGAGCTCTCAACATGAGGCCAAGCTTTAACAAAATCGAGTGTATAGAAAGATCTATAAATTGCAAATTATTTGCAATCAAAAAAAGTTGACTACAATAACTGTATATGAAATCATCATCTTTTTTCTCTATGAAAAACCTCCATATACTATTCATCTCTGGAGTACTATTCCTCAGTGCCTGTAGTCTTCAGATGAGTTCGACTCCAGATATCCCCTGAACACATCAAACATGAAGTACGAATACATCATGAGAAATACACACTCAGACAGGAGTCGTACCAAAGTGAGTTGAAAAACAGGGAGAAGAGGTTGAGAAAGAAACAGAGGTTTCCATCGAGATACCCGTATGAGGATCAGGAAATACCGATACAGGTACAGTGGTCGATACAAGCTTACAAGATATGAATGACCTTCTTGATAAATAAAATCTCCCAAAAGGGAGATTTTATTCTAGGAAATTCAGAAAACTATCTCACTGTCTTGAGGAGGACTCGAATCTCATCAAAATCAACCTCAGAGAGTGCTGTTTTTTTCTCACTTGTCCGCTCAAAGGCACAGAGGATTTCTTCATTTGCTGCTTGACCCATAGCACTGCGAATAGCGGAAAGTTGTTGGACAATTTCTTTGACATTCGCTTCATCCTCGATCATCTGGATGACACCACGAATCTGTCATTCGATACGACGAAGACGGTCAGCGACACGTTTTTTTTGGGCTATATCCTTGATTTTCATAGTCAAAAAGAATAGGGTTACATGTGGGAGTATATACAAAAAAATAAGATATGCAAGAAATAGTTTTATTTCTTTTGCAAATATCCAATAGTGATATCGCAAATTAGGTTTCTCAAATACATAACGGAATACATATTTTTGAAAATGTGTGGATTTAGTTTTTAAAATATCCTCTATTATGAGGATATTTACTCTTGAATTTCTGGCGGAGAGAGGGAGATTTACCCCTCTCGTGTGTCGTCTCGCTTCGCGGAGACTCGCACTCGGGAGTATGGCTCGTCCCGAATATTCGAGACTCACACACATTCTCATCTCCAAGATGTTTTTTTGATTTTTTTCTGGCGGAGAGAGGGAGATTCGAACTCCCGGTATCTTGCGATACGCACCCTTTCCAAGGGTGTGCACTAGGCCACTATGCGACCTCTCCAGAAATGAACTGCAGGCAGATTCTATAAAAAATAAGGGAATTTGCAAATTCCTTCGAAGAAAATTTCCATTTTCCCAATATTTTTATATACTATTGCCAATAATTTTATCGTATCAACGTATGCAGGAACTTTTTGAACAGTTTTTCCAAGGACTTGGCATCAATGTCTGAATAGTCGAAGTGATCGATTCTGGGAATGATATTTCCGTTCGTCTTGAGACAACCGACTCACCCCTCATTATCGGAATGCATGGAAAAAATCTAGAAATATTCCAGCATCTCCTCAGTAGAATGGCAGAGAAAAAGACAGGTCAATTTATCCACCTTCACCTCGAAGTCAATGATTATATGAAGTCAAAAGATGAACGACTCTTTCGGTTTCTCGATTCCAAAATTGCCTTCGTGATGGAAAGTGGAAAAGTCGCTCGAATACCGAATCTCAATTCCTACGAACGAAAAAAAGCCCATAACTACATTTCAGAGAAGCACATCGAATGAATCAGTACAAAAAGTGATGGTGAAGGCATAGAACGTGCACTCTTTATCTCCTATACTGGAGCAATTGTAGTCGCAAAGAAATCATCAACGATACTCACGAATTCAAAAACATTGGGAGATGATCTTTCTGAAGATGGAATTGGAATATAATACTGCATCTATGAGAAATAGAACTACATTCCATTCTCACATATATAGAATTTTTTTTCTCATAGCTCTTGGAGGATCATTTTTTTCATTCTATCGAATCAATACAGGAAATCTCTATACTGAATACGAGAGCCTCTGGGACTATAGACGTCTCCATCCAGAATTCCAACCCCAAGAAAAAACGGTGAGAATCTTTGATGCTGGACATACGACAACCTATGCAGATATGCTCTGGGTCAATCTCATCCAGTACATAGCAGACAATATTGGAAATGGGATGTATGTAGACTATGCGCCTCCACTTCTTGATACCATTTCTCGGCTCCATCCTCACTTCACACGGAGTTATACACTTGCCCTCCTCCTCACTCCTTCACTTGACCCAAATAGTATCAGTTTCGCAACGAAAAATATAGGTATAGGCGAAAAAACCTTCGAGATCGGACTTCGAGGAATCCAAGAGAATTGTGATGAGAAAAAGGTTTCGGAAGTTCTCTCCGGGTGAGTTGCACTCCATCCATGGAATCGAAGTGATCTTCACAACTCGTGTACTGATGGATTTATCCCATATTATCTTGCCTTTGTCGCTGATGGACTTGGAAAACGTGATCTTGCCTCAAGATACTATGCCCTCGCGAGCACCAATGATGATTCACCAAAAGCCTCTCAATATCTCTCGATCATCATGCATGGGAAATCTGGGAACAGAAGGGATGCAGCTCTGCAATTCTTTCTCATCTGATCAAGTGGGTATGATGAAGCGCCATATATCTGTCGTCAGAACTCTACAGACATTATACAACTTCTCCTCAAAAAAGAATCCCTTACAGAATGAGATATAGATAAAATAAAGAATATTGAAGCTCATCTTACTGAACCACAGGATAGCGACAATCCTCTCGCAAAAAGTATAACCAATTGCTATGAATCAACCAATCGTGGTATCAAACAGTCCTATCTCGCCTATATCACCGAACACGCCATGGCACATCCAGAGATTAAAACTGGATCGTGACTTATTGACCAACATATTATCAAGAGTATACCCTTTCCAAAAGGATATACTCACTATACAATAGAAAGGCTCATCTGATGAGATTGGGGATATCGTGTTATTACTCCTTAGATATAACCTCATTATTATGCTTTCTTTTGATCCAAAAACTCGAAAATCGTGGAATGAGCGGAATATCACTGATATTTCCTGTTCTTTCATCAACTCTGGCTGTGAATGAACAACGCTCCTCATCGAAGAATGAAGTCAGACCTGAGAAGTCGTGTTGGGAATCAATAGTTCTCCCGTGCTTTGTCATGGGGCGAATGATATGTTTGAGATAATAGACTGAGGATACATTACGAAAACTGGAGACAAATGGATCCTCTCAAGTACAAAAGTCCTGACACATTGTGGATGTGGGAAAAGTTTTGCTCTCAAGACAGGAAAACCTATGAATGATAAGATTCGACTGCTTCGTTCAAGACTCGAAAAACAAAATCACAAACATCATTAAAAAAATCCCGCTACTCACGGGATTTTAGAAACACAGCACAACACATCATATTATTTTCCAGAACAGACCGCTGCATACTTTGAAACAAGGGAACTATCCTTGCTATAAGTTGCAATTACTTGGGCATCACAGGCAGTTTGCTTATCGAGTTTCCCAAGTAACTGGATTTTGGAAATCTCAGTCAGTGAATCAGTATACTTCCCGATGATGAAGTACGTGCGGTAGCGTATACGGAGGAGATCATACGTTGGGGCATTTGAGGTGAGATAATTATTCGAAAGTGCAATCACGGAGAGATACCGTTTCTCAGAGTATGCCTTCTCAATATCAGAGAATGCAACCGTCGATGGAGTTGATGAAGTTGGATTTTGTTCACCAGAAACTGTTGTTTGAGTTGTCGTACTCGATCCTACAGTTGCCGTTGCTGGAGGACTGACTGGACCGACAGAAAATGGATCACGAACAAAAGTACGAGCCGCTCACGCAAATGGGTTAGATCCACTTTTTGTCTTATAGGTCTCAGTCTTTTTATTGTATTCGAAAAGTCCTACGAGCTTACGGCGGTATTCGTTCTTCTCGAACTGGTAGAGGATCTTGGAATCATAGATCCCTGCAATTCCTGTTCCATAGACAATATCAACAAAGACACTATCTCCCGAGCCTGATTGCACGAATTCATATCCACCAATCCGAGCATTCTCGGGAAGTACGTATGCCTTTCTAATATCTTTCCATTCTTTATTGATACGGATGACAAATCCTGCAACATCCTTTCCATATTGGCTTGTAAGTGATTTTTGGATCTCACCAGTAGCACTGACAGGAACTGGCGGTGGTGTGAGAATACCCGTGAGATAAACCGTTGGAATACTCGTGCTAATACCTGTCTGAACAAGGGCTCAGGAGTATTCTGTGAGTGAAATCTTGATCCCTGCTTTCGCCATCTCATTGCGAAGTATTGCATTCTCAGATTCAAGTTGCTTGATTCGAGCTTCACTCTGACTGACAATGAGGATGAGTTGTCTGAGTGTATCCTCAGTCGAAAGAGTTCCAGATTCAGCATAGAGCATTGCTGGAGCGATCGTCGAAACAATGAGAAAAAGGGAAAAGAGTTTTGTTCGCATAGAATCAACTAAGGTGATAATATATAAACTATAATGACAGAGTTGGAGAAATCAACCTTTTCACAGGGGCATAGCTCTTGCGATGTATAGGAGTTATCCCATAATTAATAAGTGCATCATGATGTTTCCTCGTTCCATAGCCCTTATGCTTGTCAAATGAGTACTCTGGGAAATCCTCATGAAAATCACACATCATACGATCCCTGAGTACTTTTGCGACAATAGATGCAGCAGAAATGGCTAATGAACTTTTGTCTCCTCCAATTCGATAATGTATTTTGATCCGCTCCTGGCCTGACATCTGATATTTTGCTTTTTTTATTGGATTGAGTTTTTGGAAGTCATACCCAATATCTACCTCCCCGATATCGAATTGATAATTATCACACCCATCGATAAATATTTCGACTGAATCATATTCATGCGTAAACTGCAAGAGTGACAAGAGAACGTCCTGCATACACTGACGATTCGATTCACGTATTCCCACGACATCAATATGTGTAGCATCACGATATGCGAAGGCAAATTGGCATTCATTTCGGTACTGGAGTCGCTCTATTTCTGCAAAGAGCCTTTCTCGTATTGATTCAGATAAAAGTTTGGAATCATTGAGTCCATCGAGTCAATCCAGGATTTTCGATGCAATGGTACAATCTGCCATCCATCCTCCTGCAACAATGGGTCAGGCCCATGGACCACGACCGGCTTCATCGATGCCGATAATATAGTGTTTCTTCATGAAGAACGATTGTAGGGAAAAGTTGCTTTTTTCCAAGTTTTCTCTACTATCGAATCGCTCTCACGAACCCCGAGTGAGATACACGCGTCCCGAGTAATCGGGATGAGGAAAGTCTGGACATCATCCGAAAGGAGAAGAGCTAACGGCTCTGGTTTCTCAGTATATCGAAAGTGGGAAATACGGACAGTGTCACAGAGACAATACTACCCACTTCGGTGGAAAAAGGTGAAAAGTCATCTGGTGTATTCATCTTCATCATACGATACATTCGTAGTGAAAGAAAAAATGCTACAGATGAATCCTCTCGAGCTTGCAAGAGTGAAAGATGGAGTGATAAACCCTCTCTGATGCAAAAGGAATGGTGCTCGTATTGATAATGGCTTTCGGATCAGTCAATGCGTGCATACCTTGCTCGAGCCATGGGGCGACTCATGGCCTAGATAGATGTGTATCGAGATACAGAATCCGGCTTATTAACTCGGGGAGACGAGAGCAATATATCGGTAAGTAATTCACATCACTCTAAATATCCTATGAAAAATATCATGTTAACTGGTATTCAAGGTTCCGGAAAATGAACCCAAGCTCGAAAGGTACTCGAGAAATATCCTGACTATGTTATTTTCGAAATGGGTTCGGAACTTCGAAAATTTGCAAAGAATGGAACCAGAGATGGGGACACTGTCAATTCCATTCTTATCGCTGGTAACAAGGTATGACCTGAATATATCATTGAACTTTCTAAAAATTTCATCGAAAAGAATAAAGATAAAAGTATTTTGATCGATGGTGCTATCCGTGATAAGTTCCAAAATGACGCCATGGAGAAAGTATGGTGAGATTTCGATGTCATCTACTTCGAACTTGCTGAAGATA